>JAGRAL010000086.1 GCA_020434605.1 Bdellovibrionales bacterium | reverse complement strand
AATAAGTTGTGCGTATACATGGCTCAAACTTTTATATACTGATAGTCTAGGAGCTTCAGTCGTTCCCGCAACTTTCTTACGGATACGAACTTTTTTCTTTAATCTCATTACAAGCTTATCACTTGCTTTTCTTGAAAATTTTAATCTCACATCACACCTCTATTATTTACCAGCAGCCTTACCAGCTTTTCTGCGAATTGTTTCATCCGAGTATCTAACACCTTTACCAAGATACGGCTCAGGCTCACGAAAGCTACGAATTTTTGCTGACACAGCACCAACTTGTTCTTTGCTAGCTCCAGTAACAGTAATTGTAGTATTTTTTTCTACAGCTATAGTAATGCCGGCTGGAATTTCAAAATTGATCGGATGGCTATATCCTAAGTTTAACTCTAATACTTTTCCTTTAACAGCAGATCTGTAACCAACACCATTAAGGATAAGTGTTTTAGTAAATCCTTGCGTAACACCAATAACAGCGTTTTGCACAAGAGCTCTGTAAAGACCATGAAGAGCTTTACTAGTTTGAGCATCGTCACTACGAGTTAGCACGATATTGCTACCCTCTACCTTTGCTTTGATTTCAGGGCGCATTTTTACAGATTGAGTTGCCTTCGCACCTTTTACTATAACTTCATTTTGAGCTGTTACAGTAACCTGAACACCTGACTCAAATGCAACTGGATTTTTACCTATACGAGACATAATTCACCTACCAAATTGTACAAAGAAGTTCACCGCCAACTTTTTGTTTTACGGCTTCTCTTCCACTTAAAATTCCTTTATTCGTAGAAACTATAGAAATACCATAGCCATTACGAACCTTAGGAATTGCATCCACATTTACGAACTTACGACGACCTGGCTTAGACTCACGCTTGATTTGTTCAAACATAGAGCTGCCTTCAGCAGTATACTTTAAATAAATACGCATCATACCTTGTTTACCATCAGCAACTACTTTGTAGTTACGAATGTATCCAGCATTACGAAGCACTTCTGCAATTCCTTTTCTAACGTTTGAGCTAGGAATATCAACTTTTTCATGCCCTGCAGAACTGGCGTTACGAACTCTTGTTAAAAACTCAGAAACAGTATCCATTATTCTATACTCCTTACCAGCTTGACTTTGTTACGCCAGGAATTAAACCTAAATTCGCAAGCTCTCGTAATGCCAAACGAGACATTTTAAATTTTCTATAATATCCACGAGGTCGTCCTGTAATTTCACAGCGGTTACGAACTCTTGTTTCAAGGGAAAGACGAGGAAGATTATTTAGCTTTTTACGAGCTTCTTCTTTTTGCTCCATAGAGTAGTTAGGACTTTTAATTACTTCGCGTAATTCTTTACGCTTAGCTTTATACTTATTAGCCCACAGCTCTCGTCTCTTATTTTTAATAATACTTGATGTTTTAGCCATCCAATTGCTCCCTTTTACTTACGGAATGGTAAGCCAAGCGCTGTTAATAGTGCTCTGGCATCTTTATCATTTTTAGCGTTTGTACAAATACTAATATTCATACCACGTAGCTTATCTACTTTATCATAATTAATTTCTGGAAATACGATCTGCTCTTTTAAACCCAAATTGTAATTTCCACGACCATCAAATGCACGAGATGAAATACCTTTAAAGTCACGAACACGTGGAAGAGCTACTGAGTTAAGGCGATCAAGAAAAGACCACATACGCTCTTTACGTAGAGTAACAAAGCAGCCAATTGGCATGCCTTCACGTAACTTAAAATTTGCAATTGATTTTTTAGCTTTAGCAATAACAGCTTTTTGCCCAGTGATTTTCTCTAACTCTTCTACTGCAGAATTAACAATTTTTGAGTTAGCAACAGCATCTCTACCGCAAGAAATGTTAATTACTATTTTTTCAATACGAGGAACTTGCATATTGTTCTCAATACCCAAGTCTTTTTTTAGATTTTCTCTAAATCCGTTATATTTATCTTTTAATAAGCTCACTTCTATTCCCTTCTACATGTTCTTATACATGTATGCCGAAACAAGTGCTCCGCACATTATACGCAAAGCACAAAAATTACAAGACCTCTGGTGCTAATGAGATGATTTTTACGAACTTTTTAGCACGTAATTCTCTAGCTACCGGTCCAAATATACGAGTTCCAATTGGTTCTTTATCTGCCTTAATCAAAACTGCCGAATTATCGTCAAAACGAATAGAACTACCGTCTGGACGACGAATCATTTGCTTAGTTCTAACGATAACAGCCTTAGCAACTTCACCTTTTTTAACCTTAGCATTTGGAAGTGCATCTTTAATAGACACAACAATAATATCGCCAACTGCAGCAGTTCTTCTCATAGATCCACCAAGAACCTTAATACACATAACTTCTTTGGCTCCAGAGTTATCAGCAACTTGTAGTCTACTTTGCATTTGAATCATGATCTACTCCTGCACCTTAGCCGCTTCTAGTATCTTAACTAGCTTCCAGCGCTTTGTTTTACTTAAACGACGAGTTTCTTGAATTAGAACGCGATCACCAACTTTAGCTGTGTTTTTCTCGTCATGCGCTTTAAATACAGAGCTTAGACGAAAATACTTTTCGTACTTCGCGTGCTTTTTTGTACGAAAAATTTCAACAGATATAGTCTTAGCCATTTTCGAGCTAGTAACTATTCCACTAACTTGAACTGCTCTACCGCGTTTTGCTTCGTTTTGTGTTTCAGCCATATACTACCCTTTTACCTTAATTCGACTTTTGACGAATTGCTGTTTCAATACGGGCTACGTCTCTTCTTAAAAAACGAATTTCAAGAGGATTACCCAACTGACCAAGCGAGTTTTTTACTTCAAGTTGAAAGAGATCTTGGCGAAGTTGCTTAGACTTCTTTCTTAACTCATCTTCTTTTAAACCACTAATGTCTTTAAATTTCATATTACGACTCCCTACTTACAAAACGAGTCTTAACTGGCAGCTTGTGTCCAGCTAATCTAAAGGCTTCCATCGCTTGTTCACGACTTACACCGTTTATTTCAAATAATACTTTTCCTGGCTTAATATTGCATACCCAGTACTCAGGATTCCCTTTACCGCTACCCATACGAGTTTCAGCAGCTTTTTTCGTTACAGCCTTATTAGGGAAAATACGAATCCAAACTTTTCCGCCTCTTTTAATGTAACGATTGATCGCTACACGACTTGCTTCAAGTTGACGAGATGTAATTCTACCCATTTCAACTGCTTGTAATGCAAAGTCACCAAAATCAACAGAGCTACCACGGTAGGCAAAACCCTTGATGCGGCCTTTATGCGGTTTTCTATATTTTACACGTTTAGGACTTAGCACGACCCGCCTCCTCTTTTTTCTTCGAAGGTAAAATATCACCTTTATAGATCCAAACCTTAACACCTAATAATCCGTAAGTAGTTAAAGCTTCCGAAGTAGCATAATCAATGTCAGCTCTTAAAGTGTGTAAAGGTACTGACTTTTCTGTATACCACTCAGAGCGAGCAATTTCTGCTCCATCTAAACGACCACCAACTTGAATTTTAATTCCACGAACACCAGCTTTGATTCCAGAAGCCAGAGCTTTTTTAAGTACTCTTCTCCAAGACATACGCTTTTCAAGTTGCTGTGTAATTGTATCAGCAACTAATTGTGCATCAGCTTCAGGTTTTCTAACTTCAATAATATTAAGAAAAACTTCTGCCTTAGTAAGAGCTTGAACATCCGCTTTTAGAGAATCAATTCCAGTTCCTTTTTTACCAATAACAACACC
>JAGRAL010000085.1 GCA_020434605.1 Bdellovibrionales bacterium | reverse complement strand
TATGCGTGGTCTAATGGCTAAACCTTCTGGTGAAATCATTGAGACTCCAATTACAGCCAACTTCCGCGAAGGTTTAACAGCGCTTCAATACTTTACTTCTACTCACGGTGCTCGTAAGGGTCTAGCGGATACAGCGTTAAAAACGGCAAACTCAGGTTATCTAACAAGACGTTTAGTTGACGTTGCACAAGATGCTGTTGTTATCGAAGATGATTGCGGTACTACTGAGGGTATGTTGATCGTTCCAGTAATGGAAGGTGGAGAAGTGACTCAACCTATCGGCGATCGCATTTTAGGACGAGTTGCTTTAGAAGCAGTTCTTGATCCATACACAAACCAAACTGTAGTAGCTGTTGGTCAAGAAATCACAGAAAAAGATGTAGCTAAGATCAATGAGCTTGCAATTGAGCAAGTTAATATTAGATCAGTTCTTACTTGCAAAACTAAGCGTGGTGTTTGTCAAAAATGTTATGGTCGAGATTTATCTCGTGGTAATATGGTTAACCTTGGTGAGACAGTAGGTATTATAGCTGCTCAGTCTATCGGTGAACCGGGTACACAGCTTACAATGAGAACCTTCCACTTAGGTGGTACGGCAACTCGTGCGGTTGAACAATCTGTTATTGAAAACAGATTTGCTGGTACAGTTAAACTAAGTGGTGTTGTGCATGTTGATAACAAAGAAGGAAAATTAACTGTAATTAACAGATCTGGTGAAGCTATCATTGTTGATGAAACTGGTAGAGAAAGAGAAAAGTATCGTTTAGTTTACGGTGCAATTTTAAATGTTAAAGAAGGTGACACTGTTGAAAAAGGTCGTGTGATCGCTGAATGGGATCCATATTCAAATCCTATTATTTCAGAGATTTCTGGGTATGTTAAATACGTAGATATTGAAGAAGGCGCAACAATGACTGAGCAGATCGATCCGGTATCAGGTTTCGCTACTAAAGTTATCTCTGAGTCTAAAGATGGTGACAGAAAACCTACTATCTACATCGTAGATGAAAAAGGTAACGAATTAAAACTACCTGGTAGAGATGTAATTGCTAAGTTTATGGTACCAGTAGGTGCTCAGCTACTAGTTAGCGACGGCGACCAAATTCACAGTGGTGATGTAGTTGCTAAGTTACATAGAGAAGCGACTAAAACTCGTGATATCACGGGTGGTCTTCCTCGTGTGGCTGAACTTTTTGAAGCTCGTAGACCAAAAGAAGCTGCTATTATCTCTGAAGTAGATGGATATGTTAGCTTTGGTAAAGATGTAAAAGGTAAAACTCGTGTTGTTGTTACTCCTGAGTTAGGTGAGCCTTCAGAATATTTGATTCCTAAAGGTAAGCACGTAGCTGTTAGAGAAGGTGAATTTGTTCGTAAGGGTGAAGCTCTTATGGACGGACCAACTAACCCACATGATGTACTTGCTGTACTAGGAAAAACTGCATTAGCTGCTTATCTAGTAAATGAAATTCAAGAAGTTTATCGCTTACAAGGTGTTGGTATTAACGATAAGCACATTGAAGTTATCGTTCGCCAAATGTTACGCCGAGTTCAGGTTGATAACGCTGGGGATACTAAGTTCCTAGTGGGCGAGCATGTAGAAAGAGTTGAACTAGAGACTGAGAACGAAAGAGTTAAATCTGAAGGTGGAGAGCCAGCAGCATTTACCCCTCTACTTCTTGGTATCACAAAAGCGTCTTTGAGTACTGAATCATGGATTTCAGCTGCTTCCTTCCAAGAAACTACAAAAGTTCTTACTGAGGCTGCAATTAATTCAAGAACAGACCAACTACGTGGATTAAAAGAGAATATAATAATGGGTCGTCTGATTCCGGCTGGTACAGGTATTCCGGTATATAAAAACTGGAGGCTTACAGTGGATGAGGCGTCTAGTGACGATGCAGTGTCTAGCCTACCTTTGGGTGGATTAGGGGCATTTAGCAGCAGCACTAACCCATAATGTAAAAAGGCTAGGGTTAAGTACGTTTTAGATGGCTGAAATTGGCTTCTAAAACTTCTTGACCCCTATTTGACTAGAGTATAGTTTGCTGCTTTCGACAGAAAGAGCAGTTAAAAGAGGAATAAATGGCAACGATTAACCAGTTGATTCGTAAAGAACGAAGCGATTTAAAAGTAAAAACAAAGTCTCCGGCGCTAAAAGCATGCCCTCAAAGACGTGGTGTTTGTACTCGTGTATATACGACTACACCTAAGAAACCTAACTCAGCACTACGTAAAGTAGCTCGTGTTAGATTATCAAGCGGCTTTGAAGTAACTTCCTACATTCCAGGTATTGGTCACAACCTACAAGAGCACTCTGTTGTTCTTATTCGTGGTGGTCGTGTTAAGGATTTACCAGGTGTTCGTTACCACATCGTTCGTGGTGTTTTAGATACTCAAGGTGTTAACAATCGTAAGCAATCTCGCTCTAAGTATGGCGTTAAAAAGCCAAAAGCGTAATAGAGGAATAAAGTAATATGTCTAGAAGAAAACAGAACTACAAAAGAGAAGTTATACCTGATCCAGTTTACAACGATCAATTGATCGCGAAGTTTGTTAACATCCTAATGTGGGATGGTAAAAAAGGTACTGCTGAACAAATTCTTTATGGTGCTATTGAGCAATTAAAAACAAAAGTTGAAGGCGAAGAGCCAATTGCTGTATTTAAAAAAGCAATCGAAAATGTAAAACCAACACTAGAAGTACGTTCTCGTAGAGTGGGTGGAGCTAACTATCAGGTTCCTGTTGATGTTCGTCCAACTCGTAGAACAGCTCTAGCAATTCGTTGGTTAGTAGATTATGCACGTGCTCGTGGTGAAAAAGATATGACACAAAAGTTAGCTAATGAATTAGCTGATGCTTATAACAACCGCGGTAATGCAATTAAGAAAAGAGAAGATACTCATAAAATGGCTGATGCAAATAAAGCATTCGCTCACTATCGCTGGTAATTCTCATTGAATCTAGTATAAAAACAGCTACTCTTAAGTAGCTGTTTTTTTTTGTGCTTTAAAAGGATAGGAATTAAGGATGTCGGCTCATAATCCTCAGAAATTAGAAGATCTAAAGTTTACCAGAAATATTGGTATTATGGCCCATATCGATGCGGGTAAAACGACTACAACTGAGAGAGTTCTATATTACACCGGTAAGACTCACAAAATGGGCGAAGTTCACCATGGTGATACAACTATGGATTGGATGGAGCAAGAGCAAGAGCGTGGAATTACTATCACAGCTGCAGCAACCACATGTTATTGGAACGATTATAAAATAAATATTATTGATACTCCCGGACACGTTGATTTTACTATCGAGGTTGAAAGATCTCTTCGTGTGCTTGATGGTGCAGTTGCGGTGTTTGATGCTGTTAATGGGGTAGAGCCACAATCAGAGACTGTATGGAGACAGGCGGATCGCTATAAAGTTCCAAGGATTTGTTTTGTAAATAAAATGGATCGCATTGGGGCAGATTTTCAAATGTCAGTAAGTACAATTCAAGAAAAATTAGGCGCTAAACCAATTATTATTCAATGGCCTTTGGGAAGCGAGAGTAATTTTGTAGGTATGGTTGATCTTATTGAAAACAAAGCTCTGGTATGGTCCGGTGAGGAATTAGGCGCTAAGTTTCGTGTTGAAGAAGTTCCTGAAGATATCAAAGAAAAAGTAGATCAGGTCCGCGCCCAAATGATTGAACAAATTGTCGAGCATGACGATGCTCTCATGGAACAATATTTAGAGGGCAAAGAAATCTCTAGTGATAAATTACGAGATACACTTCGAAAGATCACAATAGGTTTAAAAGCTACACCTATTCTATGCGGATCTGCGTTTACAAATAAAGGTGTACAGCCTTTGTTAGATGCAGTTGTCACTTTACTTCCTAGTCCTCTTGATGTTCCCGCTGTTGAGGGATCTGCGATTGATGACTTAGATAAAAAAATTCCACGTAAGACTGATTTTGAAGAATCAACAGCAGCACTTGCATTTAAAATTGCGAACGATCCATTCTCAGGAACTCTAACCTATGTGCGAGTGTACTCAGGTGTGATTGAAAGTGGAAAAACTGTATTAAACCCGCGTACGGATAAGCGTGAGAGAGTGAATCGCATTGTTAGAATGCACGCTAACTCTAGAGAAGAAGTACAAGAACTGCGTGCAGGTGATATCGGGGCAGTGATTGGCTTAAAATATACTTCTACCGGGGATACGCTTTGCGATCAAAAAGATCCGATTGTATTAGAAAAAATTGACTTCCCAGAGCCGGTCATTTCAATAGTTATTGAACCAAAGTCATCTGCTGATCAGGCTAAATTACAGCAGGCCCTAGACAAACTAGCATTAGAAGATCCTTCTTTTAAAATTCGTCATGATGAAGAGACTGGTCAGATGTTAATATCAGG
>JAGRAL010000084.1 GCA_020434605.1 Bdellovibrionales bacterium | reverse complement strand
GTTATCATATTGTTTTCTATGCCATTACAGGCAGCCGATCGCTTTCAAGAATTATTTTTATGGAAAATGTCAGAGGCCTTAAAGTTAAGCGCTGAGAAAGAAGAAGCCTTTGCAACAGCTGTTCGTACATTAAATGAAAAAAAAGCAAAAGCTCTGCAAGATATAGACACTTCTTTGGCTAAGATGAAAGGAGCCAGCACCGAAAACAATGCTAAAGTACAGGTGACCAAATACAAGGAAGCGCTGGATGCCTACCACAATGTAGCTCAAGAAGAATTAACAGAAATGTCCAAAATTTTTAACTATTCCGAGCTTTCTAAGTATCTAACTATTAAGATGGAGATTATAAAACGTCTCCAAGAAAAAATGTTGGACTCACAAAAAGAGTCTAAAACAGAAGTAGGGCCAAGAAAGCCTAAGATTATTCTTGATGAATAGGGGGAGTGTATGAAAAAGGCGCTATTTATTCTACTAATTACATTTACAGGGAACGTCGTTGTGGCCTGTTCACATGTAGAAAAAGATACCGATGAGAAGCGAGATGTGGCGAGTGAAGATGCAAACGCTACATGGAAAGCTCATCAAAAATATTTGGATAAGCTTGATAAAATTAGATAGAATTACTTTATTTTGCACCCTATCTTTACTATAGTAGGGTGTATGTTAGTAAAAAAAATCAACGAGTTGCAAAAAACTGTCGAAGACTCTCTGAGCCATTCTGGGCGAAACAAAGAACAATTAAAAATATTGTTAGCTAGTAAAACCGTGTCAGTTGAAACCTTGCAAGAGGCGATAAAGGCGGGTTGTAGCTATTTTGGTGAAAACCGTGCGCAGGAGCTTTTACAAAAGAAGCAGGCGCTAGCAGGGCAGGGAGTGCGTTGGGACTATATAGGTCACCTGCAGTCCAATAAAGTAAGGGACATCGTTGGTAAGGTAAATCTCATTCATTCTGTCGACCGCGTTAGTGTAGCTGCTGAAATCCAAAAGCAAGCTGAGGCGCAGAGCTTAGTTCAAAATATTTTAATCGAGGTGAATACTTCTGGAGAAGAAACCAAAAGCGGTGTTCATCCTTCGGATTGGCAAAATCTAGCGGTTGAAATTTTGAATATGCCAAATATCAAGATCTGCGGTTTGATGACTATCGCTACCAATACAGAGGATGTAGCGGTTGTGCGTAAATGCTTTAAAGATCTCTATGGAATACGTATTGATTTAGCAAGGCTTTTAAAAGTGGATATGAATCAACTAGAACTATCCATGGGTATGTCCAATGATTTTGCTATGGCCATCGAAGAGGGAGCGACAATCATTCGTGTCGGCTCCCTGGTTTTTGGTGAAAGAATCTAGGTTTTATAAGCAAGCAGCAATAGTTGTAGCCATTATCTTTTGATAATCAGAAAAACCATACTTAGCCATCTCAGCATTATATTCATCAGCAGGTTTTCTGCTAGTGATACACTCACTAGTTTTTGTTGCTACATCTGTTGGTGTTACATAATTATTCTCTGCAGGTTTTACCGCATGAGAAAATAATTGCTCTTCACGCATAAAGTAAGTTTCTTCTGGTTTCGGATTAGGAGACATATACGCCTCAACATCGGCCTTAATACCAGTGATTTGATTTGTTCTACCTGTTGGTAAATGAAATCTAGCAATAGTTCTAAACATAACTAGCATATTGCGGTCTACAGTATCATATTCCCTTGGTTGTTGGATCGTCGCCTTACCAAAAGATTTGATACCAACAGTTACACCTAAATTCATATCCTGCATGATTCCTGCAAAGATTTCAGAAGCACTTGCTGATCCAGCGTTGATAAGTATTACCGCACGCTTACCTTTTAGCACTGAAGATATATTCTTAACTTGTGTTTCGTCAGGCTGTCTGCTTACTTCAGGCTGTCTGCTTACGCGTTGGCTAGAGTAAACATATTGATATTTTTCTACGTATGCATTTCTGTTTAAATCCCAAACTCCCAATAATGGACCGCTTTGTTGATAAAAAGCACCGGCCATGCAAAGAGCCTCATTCATTAAGCCGCCGCCATTGTTTCTTAGGTCAATAATTAGGTTCGAAGTCTTTTCTGCTTTTAAGCTCTCTTCGATAGTTTCTATAAAGCGCTTACAGATACCTTGTTCCATAAATGTTCTTAGTTGAACATATAAAACGGTTTCTTTCTCTTTAGTTTTTAATACTCTAGTAGATAGGTTTTCAACTGTTACAGAGCGTCTTGTAACTGTATAGTTCAGCTCTTTTTCATCTCTAATGATTGTAAGCTTAACGCTTGTATTTGCTGGCCCTCTAATTTTACTAACTACATCCTTTAAAGCCTGGCCAGTAACGGATTCACCGTCAACACCAGCAATAATGTCTCCAACTTGCAAACCAGCTTCAATTGCTGGTGAGCTTGGTAGCGGTTCAGTGATTTGAACTCTATCGTCGTTTTGCATTAATGTAGCACCAATACCATAAAACGTTTCATTGATAACCTCAGGCTTCATCATATCTTCATATTCTGGTATTGTGTGAATATGAGCATGAGCATCAATACCGTATACAAAATAACTCTGTACAGCTTGGGCAATCGTTTGTGAGCGCTTCTCAGCGTTTAACTTTGCAAGGGTTTCAGATAAAATTCGCATTAGCTCCTGAGAGTTTTCAACGTTACTATAAAGTGCACCGATTTTTTTTCTAGATTCTTCCTCTTCTTTTTGAAGTTGAATGCGTTCTTCTAAGCTACGCTTCTTAGGAAATAAGTCAGGGTTATGATTACGAATTTCAAAGTTTTTGTAAGATGTAGTTACTGAAACTTCCCAAGGTCTTTTGGGTAAGCTAGCTAGTAATAGATTTGCTTTTTCATAGGTGTTGGCAACCAGAGTGGCTACAGCGCTGTAACAACCAAAATAAACTTGTGGGTCTGAGCTACAATTTTCTTCGGTAATGTATTTTGCAATTTCCGCATCCTGAACATTCGCTTCTTGCCAGTACTTGGCAACTTTTTGCTCTTCTGTTTCTTCTATTGATTGTGCGAAAACTTGAAAACTTAGGAATACAATTGTGGACACAATTAGATATAGTTTCATTTGTTACCCCTCCCCAGAGATACCTATATTTAATCTGGGAGGAGTTAAATCGCAATAAGCCTGAAAATACGATCAATCTTACAATTTAAAGTGGCTGTAAAACTTATAGGTGGTCTATTGTAGGATTTTATCCATAAGTAGCTGAATTAAGCCAGAATCCTTGTTTTCTGCGCTAAATTTTTCTTTTAAAACCTCGTTCACATTTTCTGCAAACTGCTGATTTACGCCGCCATTTGAAAGGCAGGAGATAGGCCAAGTAGCTACTAAAATGTCCATTGCGCTAACGGATCCTGTCTTTAATTCAAGCTGAACAGAACGGATAGAGAAGGATACACCTTTTCCTTTCAGTAGTATGTCGACAGCTCGATTCCCTGTTGCTGCTTCAGCTAATGTGCCAACAAAGAGAGGGGCAGATTTCTTTTGCAGCTCGCAATTTACCATTGAGGTAAAAATTTGAAACTCGCCATATCGACTAGGCTGGGCTGAGATACCACCCTCAGCACCAAACTCAACGATAGTATCAGGTTTTGGACTCTCTAGATCTTGTCTTAGACTTAATAAAAATACAGGTCTCTCGGCTCGCTTATCAACTTTAGGAATGACTAAGCTAGTAATGTTTACTTGTTCGTTGCTAACTTCTTGAGGAAGTGTCTGTGGGTTAAGGCCCGCAAGAGCTTGGATGGTGATACTAGGATTCTTGTTTAAATGGATAGTAATGGCTGAGCCCATAAAAAACATGGCTTTTGTAGGATCATTATAAGTCAAATCTTGAACAAGACGGGTGCCATCATTTACGAAGTATAAGGCCTCAGTTAATGTTTTTTTGGCGTTTGCATCCACCTCAAAAATTTCAAAGGGTAATCTAGCATTTACGCCTAATGTTTTAAAATTAGTTTTTACTCCTAGATCTGTTTTCCAAGGGACAAAATACAATGAGACATTTGTATCAACCCCATTTAAATAAGGCTTAAGCTCTATTAAACCCTTTCGAAGTTCTGCCATATACTGATTAAGTACAGATAATAACATATCTTGTTTGTCCGTCGTTGTGATCATTGCAGAGCCAAGGCTTTGCATAATGGCAGGCATACTTTCATACACCAATTGTTTAGCTTTTTGAATGGCCTTAATTTCTTGATCAGATTGGCCTATATCTGAGGGTGAAACCAAGACTAAACTATAAGGGCGGTTATCAATATCGGCTAACAACTTTTCTGATTGATCTTCGTCCGTGGTAGCCATTTCGGTAGTACCAGTCGTTAGCTCATCATTTAAATTTGACCAGCGTCTTTCTAATATATTTCGCTCTTTTAAAGCTGCAACAGATGGAGCAGCAATGGGATCATTTGAAATAACTGTTAAAAACGGATCGTATTTACCGTTTGTAGAAGGCAAGCTATCAAGTAAGTCAAAAACCTCTGTGGTACAATTTGGTCTGAGAGTATTATAAAAGTATTTTTGCTGTAAGTAATCACTACGATGAATTGCCTTAAATAGTAGTTCTGAAAGCTCCGCTTTTGTTAACTTTAATTTGTATTGTTCAACATTTCTTCCGGGCGACTCATCTTGTGCTTGTTTTCCAGAAGTCAGTCTGCCCACTAGAGCGTAATTATCAAAGGCCCCAATGGCAAAGTTGTAAGAGTTGCCTTTTGGATAACTGGCTTCAAATGATATAATTAGGTCTTCAATCTTTGTAGTGCTAGATTCATCTGTTTGTGATCTAGCCTTAATTTTATTTTCTTTTTTAAACGTAAATCGAAGTTGAGTATGGGCTGCAATGATACCTGATATAACAGGGAATTTTTCTATCTGAAAAAAGGCAGCCTCGACTTCGATATTCTTAGGGATAGTAAGGGTGTAATAATTGTTATTGTGAAGATAGTTTGCAAATTCAATCTCTGTTTCAGTGTCGATATTAATATGAGCGGCTCGAAATTTTTCTGTAAATGAACATTGTTTTGAAAACTTTGAAGAATCGGTATTAAAGCGCAGGGGAGCTTCAAATTTATCGTTACTAACAGCGCAAGCTGAGTCATAAGTGGTTACATCCGTAAACCCATTTATTGTAGTCAATAATACTAACAACACCATCATCATATAATGTCCTTGGTTAATATTATCTCTATATATGAAAAGTATTTTAAATGGGATAAAAGACAGATTTCATGTAATTACTCTATGTTACATTAAGGGATAGCTATTTAATATCTTTAGAGTGCTTTACCGTCTTTAAGTACTCTATTAGGTCTTTAAAGCTATTAAACTTAGCGTATAAGTTTATAAACAAGTCTTTGTTTCCCTGGTACGTAGAAAATAAGAGTAATTTTGCGTTGTTAATATCTTTAGGTTTATCTTTTGTAAATCCTTCTGCGACAATTTTATCTTGAAGCTGTTCTAAGCGTTTCTTTTTTTGTAATTTTTTTTGCTCCAAGCTCTCGACTTTATTTAGAACTGTTTTATACCAATTATCTAAATCATGAATTTCTTTTGCAATAAATGTGTTAAAACGTAGAAGATCTTCTTTGTCCCTATTGATCTTTGCTACTATATCGTTTTGTTGCTTTGATTGGTAAAAAAGCTTAGCTCCTTCTGTTCCAAGAAAGGTTGCTAAGCGTTCGTTAAAATCAGCATCATCTTTATAAAAGATGGTTGCATGTACACTTTCATGTATGATGGTTTCAACCAGTCGCTCTTTCGATAGGCTTAGCATACTAGAAAATATTGGGTCATCAAACCAACCAAGAGTGCTGTAGGCGCTGACTCCACGAACAAAGACATCATAGCCTTTTGATTCCATTTGCTTAGCCTCTTCCTCAGCTTCTTTTTTTGTAGGAAAGCCTTTGTACGGCAACTTGCCAACAATTGGATACCTCCAATTGTAGCTCACTAGAGCATATGGTTCAGCTGCGTTTACCACAAAGCTTACAGCATCTTCTTTGAGTGGGACATAATCTAAGTAATTAGAACCAACTTCTAATCCTAAGTTTTCAGATGCAAACTTACGAACTTCTAATACCAGTTTAAGTTTTTCTTTATTCTCGTCACTTATCGTAGAGTCATTGAGCACTGTTTTAATGGGAGTCTTGGCGCGTAGTATGTCGGTCTGATGTTGCGCTAATCGATTGTAATAACCAAATGGAATGCATGAGACATTAGAATATAAAAGAAATACCAACACGAACGGCAGTGTCAGTGGTCTGATCTTCTTCACCTAGTGGTCCTTTCCACATATCGTAGCCGGCTTTTAGAGCCCAGTTTTTACCTATTAAAAACTTAAATCCTATACCACCTGTTAAGTATTCACCAC
>JAGRAL010000083.1 GCA_020434605.1 Bdellovibrionales bacterium | reverse complement strand
GGAGCGAAGAAAAGACGTTTGAAGTGCAACTCAAAGAGGCTTTAGGTGCACCAAGGCTACGACCACCTGTTGTAAAATAAGTTCTGGATTTTTTTTAAAACTCGTCTAATACTTAAATAGATGTTTTTATTTAGTCTTTTGATTTCATTTTGCTTTAGCCGTACGGTTGATTTTAGTTGGGAAGCTTTTGATGATGCTAAGGCTTACCAAATTCAAATTTCCACAGATACAGACTTTAAAAAAATTCTACAAAAAAAGGTAATTAAGGCACCTGCATTTTCTGCTGATTTAAATTATGGCCTTTATTACTACAGAGTAAGAGCCATAGATAATAGCAAACGCCCCGGCGTTTGGTCAGAAACAGAAAGAATTATTGTTAAACCATATGCACCTGAACCACAAACTCCAAAAGCTGGTGCCGTGATAAGACGCTTTGAAAAAGATGTAGCTACAGAATTCTCTTGGAAATCAAGTTCAGACATAAAAGACTTTCAAATACTGATCTCTAAGGATACTGGTGAAGTCATTATCGAAAAAAACCTTACCTCTAACAAATGGGTTTGGAAGCCTGAAAATGAAGGAAGGTACCGCTGGAAAGTTCGAGCTATACAAGACGGTAAATCTAGTGATTTTTCTGAAGAGCGTACATTAGATGTAGAAAGAAGAAATTTAAACGCTCCACTACTTATAAAACCTGATATAGATGGCTACTTTCCAGCTTATCGAAAAATTACATTTGAATGGGAAACATTCCCCCCATCTACTTTAAGCCACATCGAAATTGAGGGACCTGAAAACTACAAACGAGTAAATTTATCAAAGCTAGAGCACAATATCGATGGCCTCCCGCCCGGAAATTACCGCTGGAGAATATTAAGTAGCGAGTCAAAAAACTCACCAAAGATTGCCAGTGAATGGAAAACATTCGTTGTTAATGAAGAAGTTTTATCTAACCAAGACTATTATATCGGTATGAACCTATCGTTAATTAAAAATAAGACAAACTATAAAACCACACGTCCTAGCGCGACTAGCTCTAATGTAGATGAGAGTGATGATTTGATCCAATACAATTGGTACGCAAATTGGCAAATGTCAAAAACCAGCTCCTTATTTTTTCAATTGAAAAAATCAGAATATGATTTTTCAACGCAGCTAGATCGAAATGCAATTGATATAGCATACCAAATGCGCATTGGAGTTCCCAACTTTCAACAGGTCTTTTTTATTGGACTCAGACAAAGTCAATACATCGAAGAGTGGACAGAAGCATCTACACTCTCAAATATCGTTACAGGAAGAGGTCCAATTTTGGGAATTAAAATGTTAGGGAGACTTCCTACTGATCACAGACTTCATATAGACTTTTTGTTTCACAAAATAGAGAGCTCACAACAAAAATTTGGTGATATCGACGGTGAAGTTTATGAGTTTAAAGTCGGTTTATCAAAAAAACTTTGGCACAAGATCTGGTGGAAACTTGAAACTGGTTTTAATAAAGAACTCGTTAAATTTTCTACTGACACACAGGGGAATACTAAATGGAATTCAGAAGAATTCGAAGTTATAAGTCTTGGCTTCGAATACAGACATTAATACTTATCTTCGCTAGCACTAGTATGGCCGCAGAGATAAAGAGTCTGAGCTTAGAAAATGGCTTATCAGGCTCTCTTGCATTTACAGACCTTGATGGTGGCCATATAGGAGCAGGCACTGGCTATCAACTCAGCTTGTATTCTACTTGGAATATAAAGAAAGATTGGGACCTATCTATTTCTGTACAAAAAGTTGTTTTAGAGCAATCCCTATATACCAGAGCTGATTTAAGTTCTACCGATAGTGTTGAGCACTTACAGCAAAAATGGACTCTGGTTGGTGTAGGAGCTCAATGGAGCGAAGATTTTTGGTTCTATGAATACCAAGGCGGAATTGCCATTGGTGATAATAGTCAAATCGGAATAGATACTGAGTCTGGCACAGCAAATACGCGAACAAATGCCAGCGCTAGAACAACAAACTTTTTCTATGTAGGTGCAAGCATCGGTTACCAAAAGGAATTTAACAAAAATTGGAATATCATCAGTAGGCTACAATCATTTTTTATTTTAAACACAATCTATAAGACCGATGGCTATGACGATAATTATTTCACCGTCTTACCTTTCTTATTCAGCGTTGGGGCTGAATATAATTATTAGTTCTTTTTAGGCGGGAGCTTTCTAGGAAGCCTGGTTGGTAGCTTTTTCTTCTTAGATCTTTTTTTCTTCTTCTCAACGACAACTTTTGGTTCAGGATCGTTCCAGCCTTGATAGCCATAATCGCTCGCGTAACCTGGCCACTTACCCTCTTGCATTACTATCACTTCAACTCTTCGATTCTTTTGTCTTCCCTGATAATTTCCATTATCCGCTATAGGCAGAGATTCACCAAAGCCCATGGATCTAATTTCTGAGGTTTTGATATTATGATTTTCTACTAGATATCTCTCAACCGTTTTTGCTCTCTGCAAACTTAATTTTTTGTTGTACGATTCACTCCCCACCGAATCTGTATGACCAGCTACAACAATTTCTGTATATCCTTTTTCTAGTACGCGGTTTGCAACAGCATCTAATTCTTTTTTAGCTTCTCCAACCGCTCTATAGCTAGAGGCAAACTTAAACTCCACCTTTGCAAGTTTATAAATTTCACCTTTTTCGATTTGTTCTATTTCTGGTAGATCTTCATCCACTTCTTCTACCTCAGCAATATCCTCACTGATGATTTCAGGAGCTGGCGTAGGCTTTGGCTTCTCTTTTATAAGAGGTCCGATGGCATAATTTAAACCTGCGTACAATCTTAAATCAGGAGAAGCAGATCCATTAAATAGCTCTGTAGATGCACCTATATGAAAAGATAAGTTAGTCGTACGGTCATACTTTAAACCAATCAACGCTTCGGCACTACTTTCTTCACGGCTTGTGTTGTTTGGTCTTCCCTCTGATGGCCAGCCAGCAAAAACTTCTGTGATAATTTTTGTATCAATAGAAGGAAATAGATAACTAGCAGCAAGGGAAGCGATAAAAGAATCCCCATATGGCTCTATATCTGGATCAATGTGGCTACCAGCTTGTCTAAAACGGTAACCAAGGTTGGTCCCCACAGCAAACCGACCCAAAGTCATATCCCCGACAAGTTCTAAAACAGTTACAAATCCTGCGTTTTTTCCAAGGTATGGATTGTCATCTACCATATTAAAATCTGTACTCAAGACTGTTGCTAAACCGTGTGTATCATCTCCAAAAAAACGGTATTTAGTGTTTAGCCTAAGTTCGGTCAATCCACGGTTTTCAAACTCACCGTGATCAAAATCACTATCTACATTTTGATCAATCAAATGAGGCAAATTGATACCTACATCCCAATTTTTACTTAAACCTAAACCGATATTTAAATCTCCGTAAAGTATAGAGTCATTGTAGTTACTTCTGTTTTGGATGGATGATGCGTCTTCAAAATATGGTAGTGTATTTACAGAGTAATTTACAAAGTAACCAAAATTCATTACCCATGGATCAAGAGTTTCTGATGATTGCACCGTTACAAAGTCAATGCCATTGGTAGTAGGGTTAAAGTTTTGAAAATCTCCGCCTACTACGTTGGCATATACTGCTTGTCCCCAGACAAGTAAAAATAAATACATCATACCTCTATTAAAACGTGTTATGAGCTTCAATACAAAACCCTTATCCTGGCCCGAGACCATGGTCCAGAATGACTCGGCAAGCATAAACGTTACGAACGATAAGTCCGATAAGTCATATGATGGACTGGCAGAGTTTACCACTACTAAAATCAAGCTTTTTTGCTAACTTAGAGGTTAACACAATCTCTCATTTACTAAAAATTGGCGATTATTGGTCAAGCGACATGATGCCGGTGGGGCTTTGGGAAAATACTGCTATTATTGCTGTCACAAATCCTGATTGCAAAGTGCCCGATATGGGGATTCCATCTATTGTTGTGAGAGCAGAAAAAAAAGATTTAGAAAAGATACATGCTCTTGCGTTTCCTCAAAACGATCTAAGTGCACCAGTGATTCCACCAACTGTTAATATTGATGATATAAAAATACCTCCTATTCCTCAGGACATGCTAGAGGAAGGAGATGCGCCTTCTGATCCGATTCCAGCTCCACCTACAGAAGATCTAAGCCCTACATATCAAGCACCGCCAGTTCCTGAAGTAAATTTAGATTTTTCACAACTCAATGTAGAGCAAAAATCTGAAGTATCACCACCACCTCCTCCTCCACCGCCAAATGACGTTGATACGGATGAGGTAACAAAGAGGTTCTCTGTACCTAGCGAGCCA
>JAGRAL010000082.1 GCA_020434605.1 Bdellovibrionales bacterium | reverse complement strand
ATATTAGAATAATATTAATCGATACTTGCTATCTTTGTAGAAGTAGCATTGATAGATACAACTTCCCCAGCTTTTTCATATGCAGCATTTAATCTCTTTACATACTTTACGTAGTATTTCATTACGTTTTGTACGTATTCTTTAGGACGTATGTTTTGTGCTATATTTCTCTTTAGCTTAGTAGCTCCCATATTATACGCTGAAATATACCATCTGCTATTTTGAGAAAACTTATCTCTTAAGTGATTAAAGTAAAAGGCACCAATAATCACATTGTTAGAAGGATCTTTTAAGTTCACCTTTTTTACAATCTTATACTTTTTATTTAACCACTCAGCCGTACTTGGACGAATTTGCATAAGACCGATTTCCCCAACTAAACCAATAGCATCTGGATTAAATGTAGACTCGTGCCTAATTACAGATACTAAGAACAATGGATCCATGCCGTACTTATTTGCTTCTTTTACTATAGTAGCTGCCAAAGCACGAGTATGAGATTTATATTTTTTAGGTAAGCTTTCACCTACAATCTGGTAAATCACCTGACTTGCAATTTGGCTTGTTTCCTCGGATGCATCTAATACTGCGCTTGCTTTTTTATTACCTATTAACTCTACTTGATGTGTAAACGCTGACTCTAGGTTAACAGATGGTAGCTTATTAACTGCTACATATGCGTTATTAGCAAATAAAAAACCTGTTATAACGGTTGTTATATAGACTATTATATTGCGTTTCATATCTTCCCCCTTGCCCACTTACTACTTAGTAGAGCAAGGCGGATGCCATTCTTAAGGTATCGAAATCATTAGTGATCTATATATGAGAATATGACATTGGATACCTTAGACTTGAGACTAACAAGTGACGAAAACTTTGTCTGTCCCAGAGGGAGAATTGTATCGTTTTGATACAATAATCGAACTGCTTAATAGACTACGATTAGTTATACGAGATATAGCCCTTAGTATATTTTAGTCTTTATATTTTCTCAGTCTGAGCCGATATATAAGTATTCCGGGAGGACGATTTGAGAGTATTATCACTAACAGTATTGCTATTAGTTTCTATGTTCACCTATCAAAACTGCGGAAAAATGGATGCTGTAAGTGGTAGTAAAGTTATATACTCATGTGGTGTGGCTCTTCCTGAATATGCCATATCGTTTAGTTACTCTGGGCAACAAGATATAATGGCTAATGGCGAGATAACATATCCAGGTCCAATGCAATTAAGTGTGCGAGATAGTGATGGCGGCTTTTATCCTGGAATCGCAAAATGGAGTATCTACAAGGGAACTGAGTTAATCAGTACAGCCAATCAAAATGGAATTGATTTTATCTTGCAAGCAAGTAACGTATGTGAGCATTACTTGGTAACTGCCGAGTTTGATGTAAATGGTTGCGAAGACGAAGTTTTTGCATTTAATCCAACGCTAAGAGTCCGCACTACGTCTTGTGATTCGGTGGTGACACCAAGTCCAACTCCGCGAGTGAGCCCAACGCCGACTCCAGTACAAGAGAGATATATATCAGTAATGGAAGTACCTTCGGTAAGTGATTGTAATAGTAAAGAGGCTGAGTACAATCAGAGCTGTCAAGCACTGGGGTTTCAGAGAATGAAGTATTGCTATCCTAGAGACCCTGAGTTAAGACCATCAGATTATGGCTATAACGGTTTATGGGCTGGCTATCTTTGTTCTAATAATTAAAAAACAGACTGGCATCTACGCATTCCTGCGTAGGTCATCATGCTTTTTAATCCGATAAATAGATTGTCTAAGTTAAAAAATGAAATACGAAATCCTGTATCTATTAAGGTTACAGAATGATTTGTTCCCTTATATGCCATAAAATTTTCTGCTACTGTAAATCCTCCTGCAGTTAGTACACCTAAAAGTGAAACTGGCAAACTAACGCCTCCACCACGAACGCCATTTGCATTTGTTTTGTAGGCGGGGACCGCTGGGATATAAGTTACATCAAAATTTTTAGGACCATAATCAAGAGACCTAGCATAAATTCCAAATCTTACATTCAAACCAAGGGGAATAAATGCAAATCCACTTTTGGCTGCTTCAACTACTTTTTTAAGTTGAAACACCACTCGCTTCGATTTGCTGTCATAACCTAAAATAATATTAAAGCCATAAGAACCACCAAATATATATTTGCCAATTCCCATAACAGACATAGGCGCTAAATATAAATCGATGCAGTACTCTTTGCTTCCTACAAAGCTTTTAGAGTTCTCAAAAGTTTTATTGTCGTAATAATCTAAAATTCTTGTAATAATTTGATGCCTGCGACCTGTGTTTGACTGACTGTCTTTGTCGTTATCAATCCCAGCGATAATATTTAATAGGTTGTCTGTAGTATTTCCATCTTTAATCATAGAGATTTGATTGTTCTCTACATATCCTATGCCAGTAGTTAAACCATTAAAAGATAGATACTTTGCCATAAATATTAATCTTTCAATGCGTCTTCTCTTGAAGATATCTAAATCCAACTGACTAAGGTCATTTAAGTTATGTCTGAGCTCATGACGATCTTCGCTAACGACATTATATGTAAAGCCATTGCTCAGTTTTATTTGCCCTGAAACTACCTGGGATTTTGCCAGGCTTTCCTGTACAATTAAATCAACCGCAGGTTCAGTGCTTTGTATACTAGTCGCTTCTTTAGCCCACAATGTATATAGTAGTAACCACAACATAACGATCTCCAAGGCTTCTTAAATGCAATCCTTGAGAACACTGCTTATTGGTTAATAGCTTAGAAAGTGACAAAAGCGGTCCCAAATCCAATTATTTTTTACAAAATGAAACAATTTTTGTCTTAAATTCTACCTGCTGGCTGACTTTTTGTTAGGGGTTATACCGCTCTGTTCAGGTTGTAGCCACTTGTACTCAGGTAGTTTTTTTAGGCTTGGTATAGATATTTTCTAAAATTTTTACGACGAATGGTTACAATATGACACCAATATCGTGGCATAGTAATTGTACTTACCAATAATGTGGGTGCCAAATAGGCTCTATATTAAAAAGGAGGAAAACAGTGAGAAGGTATATACTATCGTCAATGATTCTAGGGGCGGCTGTTAGTACAGCATTTGCCGACCAAGTAGAAAAAAAAGATAAATGGATTTTAAGCGAAGTCGTATCAAACGGAGCAACAATGTGTATCGCTTCCACTGAAGACCGCGGATTTAGCCGAACATATACCTTGAGCATTCAAAAACAAAAAAATTCTAGTAAGCCTGTTGAGATATTCTTAAATGAAAAAGGCAAGCCAAAGTATGGTCCTATGGCTGCTGCAAAGATTGATAAAGAAGTTGTTTTATTCAACCAACTGTCTATTGAAGCTAAAAACCAAATGTTTTGGTATCTGCCGGATGAAACAAAACAACTTATCGATCTTTTAAAAACAACAACTAAAAGTTTTGTAATTGAGCCCTATGGAGATTTAAGTGGTGGAAAAATTAGTTTATCACCAAAGGGTGCGGCTCAAATTATTGCCTCAATGGAAAAGCGTTGTAACGGTGGTAAAGAATTGGTTGATGCAAGAATGAGTGCATTAACAAACCATCCAGATTCTTATGATCTTGCTCCTAAGCTTTTTGATGCTAGCCACGTAGCAAACCTTAGATCCATTTATTTTGAAATCGCAGCTCATCAAGACAATATCTTATCAAATGAAGCTAAGTTAGCATCGCTAGTTGAGCAAAACCTTCCCAAGATTAATCAAAGAGAGGGGTTAAAGGCTGAAAAGATAAATCTGGTTAACAGAAAGATTCCTGGGTTAAAAGCAGATATTCAAGATACAACTCAGAGAATTCAAAGTAGTGAGAGCAGATTGTCGCAAGTACAAACCGAGTTGCCAGTTGCAAGAAGACAAGCTCTTGCAGCACAAGCTAAGTATGATGAGGCATTAAAGCAAATTGCTCCTCATCAACCTAGGCATGATCAGTTGGTTAGTAACTTGCGTGCAGCTGAAGCTGACCTTTCGCAGTCAGAGGGTGAAATTTCTTCAGCTCAAAGAGAGATTAGTAGTAATAACCAACAAATCCAAAGCTTAGATAGAGATGCTAGGGATTTAGATAATAGAATTCAAAGGTTAAGAAGCGATCTTCCTTCTGCGCAGCTTGAGTACGATAGAGCACGCAGAAACTATGAAAGATATGATAGCCGTGCTGAAATAAGACGAAGGCTTTCTTCTTCTAGTCAGTACCGTACTGCACAGAGTAATGAAGAAAGAATACGCACACAGTTAAACAACGAAAAAGAGGAACTTAGAAATTTAGAAAGAGATTTAACAAGAACCAGATCACAACTTATCAAGTGTCAGTCCGTTCCTGAAAATGACTGCAGTAAGTTGGCGGCAGAAGTAAAGAGATTAGATGGTGCAGTTAGCTCTAAGAAGAGTATGGTTAGTCGTTTAGAGGCTCAACATAACAATGCACAAAGAGAAGTGGCAAAAATAGAAGATGAGATTGAGCGTGATGTAAAAAGAGAAGAAGGTCGCTTAAGAAACCAATACGAAATAGCAGCTAGTAGATTAAACGACATTAATGCACAACTTCAGCAATATGAAGGGGAGCGCAGAGATATCGTTGAATATAAAATACCTACTTTGCAAAACCGTAATAATGACCTAAGAAACTACGTTTCAGATCTTGAAAGAAGAGTAGCTTCACTACGTCTTGAGGTAAGAGCTACATCAGATGAGTTGAACAGATTTGATCAAAGTGTAGGGTACAGCCGACTACAGCAAAATTTAAATGCAGCTAGTGATCAGTTAAGATCAGCTAATAGTGCTTATGATAAATTGCTAGTAGAAGAATCGAGCTTGAAAACTCAGATCCCAAGACTAAGAGGCGATTTAGGAAGATATAAAGAGCAGTTAAAAGCTAGCGAAGATCGTCTGGTAATCGTAGATCAAGTGTTGGTTCAGTTAAATAGTGAGCTGTCAGGATTTGACAATGCTAAAGCTGAACTAGAAGTGATCATTGATTCGATCGCAGCACAGATTAAAGATGCACAATCAAGATACTTAGTGTTTTTTATGTAATTGAAACTTAAAAGGGGCTTAGAGGTATTTCCTCTAAGCTCTTTTTTTATTTTAAGGGGCAAACTGACAAGAGGTATCTAATGTACGTGGTTGGCCACCAATGTTGTATGTACTTCCCGAAAAAAGCCCTGATATTTGTAATAAAAATGAACATCCGCCAGGCGCCGTGCAATTGTCTCCCATTTTAATGTTTACATAATATTTTCTGCCTCGGTCCATAGGACATCCGCTAATTTCAGGAGATGTGAGTACTCTACCAGTCAGGCTTGATGTTGTTGAGAATGTAGCGCATCTAGGGTCTGCTACATTAAAGTCGCCTGGGCTTGTACTTATTGTCCATGACTCTATGGCTCCTCCACCAGAGCCGCCGCATGAATTTCCTATCTCACCTGCAACATGAAGACCGCATACAGTCTTATTAATGCCATTGGTGAATGGGTGCGGGAGTTCAACTTCAATAGCAAGGTACTTACCTGGTTTTATAAGAGGGTAGTATTTAATATTGCTAGATGAAAAATCAAAGCCGCCGTTTCTGCAAGACATTAACTCGTTTGTAGAGTTAGAATCTGCAGCACAATATCTACCATGGGCATAGTCAAAGTTTGCATTATTACCATATCCATTTGAACAACCCATGCCCACAGTTTGTTGGCCAGGTGGAGCTGGATCTGGTGGTGGGTATAATGGTGGTGTAGGAGTTGGAGTCGGTGTTGGCGTAGTGCAACTGTCACCATCTAAAGTATAATCAACATTTAAAGTAACTTCTCCATCACAATCCATGTAGCTTGTTTGAATCTGATAGGTATGACAAGCAACTAAAGATGATTTTTCAACTTCTAATTTGGGGCTATCTGAAGATTGTAG
>JAGRAL010000081.1 GCA_020434605.1 Bdellovibrionales bacterium | reverse complement strand
GCTTGTGCGTGTTTAGTTAAGTCATCGTATACGATAAGCGCGTGTTGCCCATTATCTCTAAAATACTCACCAATTGTAACACCAGTGTATGCAGCAAGATATTGAAGCGGAGCTTGATCAGATGCAGTTGCAGAAACAACTGTTGTATAGTCCATCGCTCCAGCAGCACGAAGCTTTTCAACCACTAGTGCAACTGTTGATTTCTTTTGTCCAATAGCTACGTAGATACACTTAACGCCATTACCTTTTTGATTAATAATAGTATCAATCGCAACAGCAGTTTTTCCAGTTTGTCTGTCACCAATGATTAATTCCCTTTGACCGCGGCCAATAGGTATCATGGCATCAATTGCTTTAATACCAGTTTGCATTGGCTCATTTACTGGAGCTCTTTTTACAATACCCGGAGCTTTTACTTCAACCGCTCTAAAATCTTTGGCCTTAATATCGCCTTTACCATCAATAGGATTTCCAAGGGCGTCAACCACTCTTCCTAAAAGCTCATCACCTACACCAATTCGAACGATTTCTTTTGTTCTCTTAACATCATCGCCTTCTTTAATGTACTGATCTTCACCAAATATCACGACACCCACGCTGTCAGTTTCTAGGTTAAGGGCCATCCCCTTAATGTCACCTGGAAATGATACAAGCTCACCGGCCATTACATTCGCAAGTCCTTGTACTCTCGCAACACCATCGCCCACTGACAATACTGTTCCGGTTTCATAGACCTCAACGTTAGTGTTGTATTTTTTGATTTGTTCTTTTAGGACACGACTAATTTCGTCCGCACGAATATCCATCTTAGTGTACTCCGTTATTTAATGAGATTTTCATCTTAGTTAATTGATTTTTTAAACTTCCATCTATTTTATACGCACCCGCATGAACAACGAAGCCACCCAACATCTCGGGCTCTTCTTTAAAAGATAAAATAGCGCGCTTATTTGTAATTGCATTTACACGAGCCTCTATTTCTTTTCTTTGTTCATTATTCAAAACATTGGCTGAAGACACTACTCCTCGCACTACTCCCATGTCTTCATCTAGCAAAGATTGATATTGATCATGAAGAGTCGACACGAGCGACAGCCTCTTGTTGTCCGCCATCAACTTTAGCGTGTTACTAACTAGCGGATGAAACGCAAGCTGACCTATAAGAGACTCGACTTGCTCTTTAGAGTCCAGCGACGTTGCAGCAACTGCTTTTTTTAATTCAGATAGTTGTAATAGGATTTTTTCCTGAACACCTTCTGTTTTTGCCAGGTCATAAAGTGCTTTTGCATATTTTCGCGCAAGAACCGTAGGATTTGCCATTACTTTGCTACTCCTATTGTTTTCATCAGGCTGTCTTGTAGATTTTCATGATCTGATTTTTGCATTTTTGTTTTTAACAGTGTTTCGGCGCTCTCGATAGAGCTGCTTAGTAGCTCTGCCTTTAGAGACATGATTGCAGAGTTAACTTCGTTTTTGTAAGTGGCCTCTGTCTCTTGTCTTATTCTTTCAGCCGCTTGCTTTGCGTCTTCAACCATTGATTGCCTTACGCTTTCAGCTTTTGCTGTAGCTTTATTAATCGAGTCTTGATAAGTGTCTTCGATTTCTTTTAGCTGAGCCAGGATTTCTTTTTGTCTATTTTCGGCATCTTTTTTTGCAGCCTGTGCTCTTTGCACGGCAATATCAAATTCTTGTCGTCTGTTTGTAAAGAGCGAGCGAACTTGTTTGCGTGTTAGAAAAACCAAGATCAGAATTAGCGCGCCAAAATTTACCGCTTGCGCAACAATTGTCATTACTGGAATTTGTGAGTGACCCTCACCGTGTGCTGAGGAAGCTGCGAGCGCAATGTTAAAAATTAAAAGTGCAATAGTGGCCACTTAAATGCTCCTTCCCACAAGCTTCTCAACAATTGTTTGGCTCATTTCAGGTAAAATCTTTTGAAATTCTTTTTTAGCTACATCCACATCGTGTGCTACTTTTTGATTGGCGTTGGCCAACATGTTTTGGCTTTCTGTTCGCGCCCCATCCAGATATGTGGCCGCTTCTTTAGCCCCACGCTTTTTTGCTTCGTTAAATATTTCGCTAATTTTAAGCGAAAGATCTCGGCGCAATGAATCCATTTTAAGGTGCAGGTCTTGGGTGCTTAAATCCAGAGTTTCAGCCAGAGTTTCTTGCCCCTCTGTTTGCTCTTTTCTTTTTTCGTAAGCTTTTAAATATGGCTTAAATAATAGATTGCTAAGTGAAATATAAGCCAAGAAAAATACAAAAAATTGTATTCCTATTGTTCCATTAATACCTAATGATTGGAGTACTTCCATGCGTTTGAAACCCTTTGTGATTAAGCAGAGTCAGGTAGCATCTCTTGCGAAAAAAGGTCAAGGTAATTTGAGAAATGGAAGTAAAATGATTTTCTGAGTCAGTTCGTCTAATTCTTAGGCATGTAGCTGGCGCCCTCGAACAGAACTCCTTCGTCAATTTTTAAGCTTGGTGTCGTGACAGTGCCCTTAAAGGTAGCCGGCGGATACATAATCACCTTTCTTCTTGCAAAGATATTTCCTTTTACAAAGCCACTTAAAATTACAGTGTCTGCTTCGATCTGAGCTTCAACCTCTGCTTCTTCGCTGATAATAAGGGTGTCTTTTGTAAATATCTCGCCTTTAAATTTTCCGCCGATTCTTACCGTACCCTCAAAACTGAGTTGGCCCTCAAAGCTAGCGCCCTTATCTAAAATAGCTGTAACTTGCCCCTCGCTGACTTCAACCAACTCTGTTCGTTTTTCTTGCATTATTGCCACGCCTCTTTAATTTTATCCGTAATTTGAGTCAGCTGATCGTCGCTATAAAAGTGTAACGATATCTTTCCCTTACCTTGAGAATAATCGATTTGCACTTTGGTTCCAATTTGTTTTTGTAAATCTTCAGCCAGTCCAATCGCTAATTTTTGGGATAAATCTAGGCCCAAAGAACTCTTGTTGGTGCTTTCTTCACCTAAGCCCTTAATTTCTTTTTCTAATTGTCTAACACTCCACTTTTTAGACAAGGCTTTCTTTGCTAAACTGCGCTGCTCTTTTGCATCTTGCACTGAAAGCAGGACTTTTGCGTGACCTTGAGTGATCTCACTCTTCATGATCATTTGTCTTACTTCTGCATCAAGCTGCAATAATCTTAGTAGGTTTGCCACAGTTGCGCGGTCTTTACCCACTCTTTTTGCTATCTCTTCCTGGGTCATGAAAAATTCTTTAGATAGCTTTTGATATGCCTCGGCCTCTTCAATGGCATTAAGGTCATCTCTTTGAACATTTTCAATAATCGCTAGCTCTAAAGATTTTTTGTCATCAATTGCTCTCAAAATCACAGGCACATCATGAAGGCCAGCCATTTGTGAGGCTCTCCATCTTCTCTCACCCGATACGATTTCAAATTTTCCGCTATCTAACTTTCTGGCAACAATTGGCTGTAATATCCCCTGCTCTTTTATAGAGTCAGAAAGCTCTTTCAACTTATGCTCTTGAAAAACTTGTCTTGGCTGATTTTGATTAGCTACTAACTTATCGATTGAAACCTTCCAAATGCGAGCCGCCTCTGGAATTTGCGATTGTGGACTTTGGGCCTGAGGGGTCGGGCCCTGAGGATTCGTCGTGTTTGACGAAGCGCTATTTACCTGAACCACAGCCCTAGCCACATCTTTTGTGCCCTCAGCATGAAATACGGCTTTCTGTTTTTCGTTTTCTTTTTTGTTCTCAATATTTACGGCGCTTGTTTTTACCTCTTGTTTTGTGGGTTGAGTAGTCGCATTGGGCCCGTCTGAGTATCCACCCAACAGACTATTCAGACCCCTACCTAATCCAGATTTCTTAGTATTATTAGACATTTGCATCCCTTTCTAGCTCTAACTTGGGCTCTTCAGATAGCCTTGAGTATTCACTGGCTCCATAAACCTTATCATCTAACTCTTTTGCTAACTCCATATACCTAATTGCCCCGATAGATTTTGGGTCATATTGAATAATGGATTGGCCATAGCTTGGTGCCTCGCTCAATCTAACATTTCTTGGTATGATGGCTTGAAATACTTTGTCGCTAAAATGGGTTTGTATTTCGGACACCACCTGATGAGATAAATTATTTCTAACATCAAACATTGTTAAAACAATTCCCTCGATTTTTAACTCCGTATTTAAACCTTTTTTAATAAGACCGGCCGTATTTAAAAGTTGGCTCAATCCCTCAAGAGCAAAGTACTCACACTGAAGAGGTACTAAAAAAGTATTTGCCGCACTTAACGAGTTCAAAGTAATCAGGCCAAGTGATGGCGGACAGTCGATCAATATATAATGGTACTCATCTTTTATTGTAGATAGGGCGTCTTTCAGGCGCATTTCGCGACGCTCTGCGTCTACAAGCTCTATCTCTGCCCCTACCAGATCGGGTGTGGCTGTTATGATATCTAAATTTGGCAATGACGTTTGTAATCTACACTCTTCAACAGACTTTTCCCCAATTAGCAGGTTGTACACCGTTCGATCTTGGAATTCGTGCTTTTTCATTCCCAAGCCACTCGAGGCATTACCCTGTGGGTCCATATCCACTAGCAAAACTTTTTTATCAAGATTTGCCAGCGCTGCTGCTAAGTTTACTGATGTTGTGGTTTTACCAACCCCGCCCTTTTGATTTGCTACACATATTATTCTTGCCATAACCATCTCTTTCATTTGTTCCACGTGGAACTTTAGTTTCATCCTTAATTACCGAATAAATATCAAATGAAAGTAATTCTTACAATGATAATCATCTCATTTGCTTGTATTTCGTGCCGTAGCCCGGAAGATAATCCCGAATTGCGTGATCCTATATACTTGGACCTTCAAAAGCGCCTAAGTGCGCACGAAAGAGAACTAAAAACCCTCAGTGATGAGCGCCCTAAGATAGAAAAAGAGTTAAAGACTCTAAACTCGCAGACTGGCGAGTACAAGGCGCGCTGGAAAGACTATTATACTAATGAAAAGAAGATTTATACTAGTGAGCAGAAGATTAATTACTTCAAAATGGCTATCGACTCCCGAAAGCAGCAAGCCAGATTAGACTATCTAGAGTATTATAAGAATAATAGGGAA
>JAGRAL010000080.1 GCA_020434605.1 Bdellovibrionales bacterium | reverse complement strand
GTTAGGTGGTATAGTGGAAGTCTTTTCTAACATCCGTTGGAGAGTGTCTATTGTGTGCCAGTATTGCGGCTTTGATCCAGTTTTATACATCAAAAGCCCCGAGATGGCTGCAGAGAAAGTAAAGAACTTCATGTTAGATCGAAAAAACTCGGCAAACTTTTTACTATCTACTAAGCAGTATGAAAGGCTTCCTAGACGTAAAATACAAAAACCACTATACGATCAAGACGATAAATCTGCTAACACATAGTTGCAATTGTGTGAGCGAGTCACTACAATATAATTACACATGGTAAAATGGCTTTTTATATTTTTTTTGTTTAGCTCCACCGCGCTTGCATCGCAAAAAGGCACTGTAATTACAGAGGGAGCTATCGTTTACAAGGGCCCAAGTTTTGATGCGCCTATCCTTGGATATTTTAGTGCCGGTAAAAAAGTGAGTCTGTCTAACAAACTCTTTGGTGCTTTTTATAAAGTTCGTTTTAAGCAGGGAGTTATTGGTTATATTTCTGATATTGATGTGAGACCTGAAAACGGAAGACCAGGAGCTGATAATTTTTTTCCTGATAGCAATAACGAAGAAAAAAATAAGAAACGTCCTTTCTTTGGCTCTACACATATAGGTTTGTTGTTTGGCATGGTCGACTATGAAGATACTGTTGGTGGTTTTACAGGAAACTCTCAAACTAATTTTATTGGTGGAACATTGACGACTCCCTTTTCCTTTTTTGATGGAGCGTTCTTACTAAGTTTGAATGTGCTATACTCTCTTGAGGTACCTGATTTTTACTCAAAGATTTCACTCAATGCGCCGGATGGTTTTGTTGTGATTGGTGACATTGGCCTCTTGTATCCATTTGCGGATTTTTTTAAGCGTAAGCTAACAGCGTTTATAGGAGCTGGCGTTGGGGTCACGTATACAGACGTGGAGCTGGTACAGGAGATTAGTGGTGATACAAAACTTGTACCTACATCTAGTGCCAAAGTAGGAGGGGTTTTCTCTGGAGGACTTGTCTATAAGTTCTCCTCATTAGCTCTTCGTTTTGAGCCAAAATATTACTATGAAGAGAATGCTTATTTGGGCATCACAGCATCACTGTCTTTTCAATTTTAAAAATAGACTTCAGTATAAAACATTGCCATATTTGCTAGCATGGAAATTCGTCGTTTATCAGAAGAAGTTGTACATCAAATAGCTGCAGGAGAAGTTCTTGAGCGTCCTGCAAATCTAGTCAAAGAATTAGTTGAAAATTCGATTGATGCTAACGCAAGCTTTGTAAAAGTAAAGGTCTCTAAAGATGTTAGAAGCTTTACCATTCAAGATGATGGCAATGGGATTGAAAAAAAAGATTTACCACTAGCTCTAGAAAGACATGCCACTAGTAAAATCACTTCGACATCTGATTTATGGGAACTTTCAACATTTGGTTTTCGTGGAGAGGCTTTATCCTGTGTGGCAGCAGTTAGTGATTTAAGAATTATTTCGCAAAAAAAAGGTAAAGATGCATTTGAAATTAGATCTGAGTTTGGGAAAATCTCTAAACCTGTTACATCTAGCGGTGTTGAGGGGACAACGATCCAAATAGACCAATTGTTTGAAAATGTTCCGGCAAGATTAAAATTTTTAAAGTCAGAAGCTGGAGAAATGCAACAAATCAAAAAAGTTTTTCGTGCATTTGCGCTAAGTTACCCTTGGGTGCATTTTCAACTTTTTTATGATGATAGAATGTTATTTGATCTGCCAGTACAAACTGAGAGAAAATACCGTGTTGAAAATTTACTAGAGATCAAAGAAATGTATGAAACTCGCTATGAAGTAGGCGACTACAAAGTGCATGCTGTATTTACTTCGCCAAATGATGTGCAAAGAACTTCGCAAAATATTTGGGTTTTTGTTAAAAATCGATGGATAGTAGATCGCAGCATTCAATCCGCTATTTTAAGCGCTTATGATAGTTTGTTGATGCATGGTGAATTTCCACAAGTATGTGTCTGGATTGATTGTAATCCTCAAGATGTAGATGTAAACGTTCATCCAACAAAATCACAAGTGAAGTTTCGTGAGCCATCAGCTGTGTTTAGGCTTGTTAGAGAAGCATTAAAGCAAGAGCTAGAAAAAGCTCCGTGGCGTAAAGTATCAGTACAAGATGGCTTGGTGAGTGCTGAAACAAAAATGTATGATGACCTAAAGCCACAAAGTCTTCCAGAAGTTAACTTTGAGTTTTCAACCACACAATTTGCACAAAAGACATGGGAAGAGCCGCAGCCGCAAGACTCACTAAATAGTATTTTAAGTACATATCAAAATAAAAAAGAAGAAAAACCTGCGCCAAGTCTAGTAAGTAATTCCTTCGAAGTTAAACCATACTGGGGGCAACTGCAGGTCTTGGGTCAAAGTAATTTGACGTATATTATTGCTCAGTCAGCTTCTGCCTTAATCTTAGTAGATCAGCACGCTGCACACGAAAGAATCGCCTATGAAAAACTAATGGTAGCGTGGAAGAGTGGAAAAGTGGAAACACAAACATTTTTGTTTCCTTACGAGTTAGATATAGAAGAGGCGGCTAAGGAAAAAATTTATGCCGCCAAAGCAGAACTAGAAAAGTTAGGCTTTGAATTACAAATGCTAGCAAACAATACGCTGGCCATCATATCAGCTCCTGCTTTGGTTAAAGACCATGTAATTGGTAACACAATGGTAGAGCTAGCGAGTCAGATCATGGATTTAGAGGACTCTACTGCGTTTGAAAGAAAAATTGGGGATATCTGTGCTACCATCGCCTGTCACTCTGTGATTAGAGCAGGCCAAGCTTTATCACACCCAGAAATGCAAGCTTTACTACAGCAGATGGATGAATTTCCACTATCAACATTTTGCCCGCACGGAAGGCCCGTTTTTGTAGAGTTTAGTTTTACACAGCTCGATAAATCTTTCGGAAGAATTTTGGGATGATGAAAGTCGTATTTATACTAGGACCTACTGCAAGCGGAAAAACCAATGTAGCTATTAACTTAGCCAAAGAATTCGGTGGTGAAATCATCTCTTGCGATAGCATTCAGATTTATAAAGGCCTAGATATTGGAAGCTCTAAGCCCTCAATAGAAGAACAGCAAGGTGTTAAACATCACTTACTATCTGCCGTAGAAATTGGAGAAAAGTATACTGCCGGTGATTTTAGACGAGATGCTCTAAAAATTCTGCAGAGCTCTCAAGAAAAAGTGATGTGGGTTGTTGGTGGTACGGGTTTTTACTTTAAGGCTCTTGAGTTTGGTATGGCAAATAATCCCAAGATGAACGATCATGACCGCGCACAACTACTTACTGAGTGGCAATCCAAGCTACTAGATAGCTTTTATGAAGAGTTACAAAAAAAAGATTCTGCGCGAGCCGCTGAAATTGATAGAAATGATTCGTACAGAATTTTTAGAGCCATCGAAATACTTAGGCTGGGCTACAAACCAAGCGAATTAAAAACTCAATTTAAGCCAGATGCATTTCCTTTTCCGCTCTTAAAAATAGGCCTACAGGTGGATAAAATGAATTTACGCCAAAATGTTAGGGCTAGGGTGCAGGGAATGCTAGATAACGGTTTTATTAAAGAGGTGGAGCGTTTACGTACATCTGGATTTAAAGATTGGGAACCTATGCATAGTGTAGGGTATAAAGAAATAGGCCAATATTTAGATAAAGAAATTATTGAAGCGGATCTAGTAGAGCAAATCACAACTAAGACCATGCAACTGGCAAAAAGGCAAATTACATGGCTTAAGAAAGATACAACAATTCACTGGCATGATCTTGCAAATATAACTGAAATTAAAAATCAGGTTAAAAGTTTTTTGGGTGTAGAGAATGAGTAAAATCACAAATGTAGTTATTGTTGGCGGTACTCATGGCAATGAAAAAACAGGTGTTAATTTAATCAGGCACTTAAAAAATGATTGGATGAATCCATATCATAGCTTTGAAATCTCTTTCGTTGAAGGAAATCCTAAGGCCATCGTTAATAACTTGAGATATATAGATCATGATTTGAATCGAAGCTTTAATGAAACTTTAAATGATAGTGTATATGAGAAACAAAGAGTTCTTGAGCTTCACGCTGAAGTGAAAAATCCAGAGACAACGTTTGTTATAGATTTACATACTACTACCTCTAATATGGGCGTTACATGGATTTTTTCTAAAAAAGATTTATTGTCTAGGCAAATTGGATATCGTGCTGCAGGGGGAATTAATCACTCATATATTCTTGAGACGGTTACGCTAGATCAGGATACTCACTATGTAAATCAAATGGCAAAGCATGGCATTATGATTGAGGTGGGACCCATCGCTCAAAACTTAGCCGTGGCAAAAACATACAATGACACTAAATCTGCTTTATTGTTGGTGCTTGAAGGAATTGAGGTATACAACAAAACAGGAAGAGTGGATTATAGTTTTAAATTGCCTTACTTTTATAAAGAGATGGGAAGTATTGATTACCCTAGAGATGAAAAAGGTAATATCATAGCAATGATACATCCTGACTTACAAGGGCAAGATTATCAGCAGTTAGCCGAGAAGCACGCGTTTTTGACCTTTACTGGTAAAAGTTTAGGTGCAGAAGAGGTAAAAAGATATTACCCTATTTTTGTGAACGAAGCTGCCTACTATGAAAAAGGAATTGCATTTTCGTATACTGATAAAAGGCCTATTAAACACTTTTTTGGGGAGTAATTATGATTTTATCTTTACTTATTAGTTTGTCTTTTGCGATTCAAAAGGGTGATCACTTACCTAACGTATCTGCGCTTAACGAAGCCGGAAAAATGATAAGCCTGGCTGATTATGCTAACGAAAAATATGTGCTGGTTTATTTTTATCCTAAAGCTGATTCTCCAGGGTGTACGGCGCAAGCATGCAGCTTAAGAGATGCTTACAGTAAGCTACAAAAAGACAAGGTTGTTATTTTAGGTGTGAGTACTGACAGTGTTGATGATCAGGCTAAGTTTAAGAAAAAGTACCGACTTCCTTTTATGCTATTGTCCGATCACAAAGAAGAAGTGGCAAAAGCCTTTGATGTTCCAGTACATTTTGGCTTTACCTCTAGACAGACTTTTTTATTTAAAGAGGGTAATCTCGTGTGGCTAGATCGCTCGGCTTCGACAGAAAAACAGGCTAAGGATGTGATGGAGTTTTTAGAGAAGCAAAAGTAGTTTTAGCCTCAATTATGGGCCTATTTCTTCATATTCTAGGCTCCGCCTTGAGTGCGTTTAAAGACTATTTATCAGCAAATTTACCACTTAAATGCTATATAATCGAGCTAGATACCTTAAACATTTTTATAATTGACATAAAGCCTCAAAATACCTTACAACATTGCTTCGTCAAAAAGTGAGTTTTAGGTAGGAGTGGCAAGATGGCCAAAAAAGGTAAAGTACGTATAATTACATTAGAATGCACAGAAGCTCGTAAAGAAGGAAAGTCTCCTTCTCGATATACTACTAAGAAAAATACTCAAACTCACCCTGAGCGTTTAGAGAAGAAAAAGTTCAACCCAGCTCTAAATCGTCACACAGTTCATAAAGAAATTAAGTAAACTTTCTTGCTTAAATGGCCTAGCTGTTTAAGCATATTACAATGTCTTTAATCCGTAATTTTGAGCCTTTCGATTTACTTACGTTTTCTAAAACAGTAGAAACGCCTTGTTATATTTATTCTGAAAAAAGAATTCGCGAAAACATTCGAAATTTAAAAGCGGCAGCTAGTCCTTTTTTTTCTGACTTTAGGTTACAGTACGCCATTAAAGCTAATTCAAACCCACATATTTTAAAGATCATCGCTGAAGAAGAAATTGGAGCAGACTGCTCTTCTCCAGTAGAGATGAAGCTAGCTAAACGAGTGGGCTTTGATATGAAAAAATCCACTTACACAGGGAACTTCGAAACCTCATCAGATTTTAAAGTAGCTCTAGATACTGGCTGCGTTTTAAATTTAGATGATCATAGGCGCCTAAAAGATGTCTTAGCCTTCGGCACACCCGAAGTATTGTCAGTTCGAATCAATCCAGGAGTTGGGCGAGGCTCACATGCGGGAGTGGTGACTGGTGGTAAAGACGGTAAGTTTGGTATTCCACATGAAGAGACGGGGACGGCCTATAAGGCTTGTGTCGATGCTGGTATCAAACGCCTAGGCATACACATGATGACAGGTTCAAATAATTTAGACGATTCATATTTTGCTGAGATCACCGAGCTTTTATTTGATATTATTAAAAAACATATTAGCCCACTAAATATTCCGCTAGAATTTATAAATATCGGCGGAGGTTTGGGGGTTCCGTACAAGAAGGGCGAGAATGAACTTAACATTAAGTCTCTATTTTCTTCGGTCTCGGATGTGTTTAAAAAAAGACTTCCTGAATTAAATATTGGTACACCAAAACTAGCTATGGAGCCGGGGAGGTATGTAGTTGCAGATGCTGGTATCTTACTGACTAAAATTCATCATATTAAAAAATCATATAAAAATTTTGTCGGAGTGGATGGCGGGATGACAACTATGGTTCGACCAGCCATGTATCAGTCCTACCACCCAGTAACACAATTAGAGTCAAAGTCTGGTGAAGCAGGTGAGTATTGGATTTGCGGTCAAATTTGTGAAAATACGGATGTCTATCCAGAGGCAAGAAAACTAGTTAATCCGCAAGTTGGGGATGTATTAGCTATTGAAAATAGCGGTGCTTATGGACATGTTATGAGTTCGAATTATAACCACCGTCCAAGGCCAGCAGAATATTTATTAAAAGAAGATATGAGTATTTTAAAAATTCGCGATGCTGATAATGAAGCTGATCTCTTTTTAAAATACCCAGATTTTAAATGGTAAATTGCCATATTTTTACCCAACAATTTCTAGGTTGCCTAACTATTGCTTGCTCACGTTGACTTAGACCCTCTAAAAATTTGATAAATAAACCGCAAAGGTGATTTGGATCATGTTTCTATTGTTTTTTTAGAAGCATAGTCAGGTAAACAAAACCAAGGGGGTTTTATGTCATTTAAAGTATTCGTAATTCCATTTATTTTATGTGTGCAGACTGCATTTGCTGATCCATCAGTGGTCGTAGCTCCAACGGATCATATTTTTGTTCCTAAAGGATTTGATAACAATGATTCTGTTGAAGTAGTAGTAACAGGAAACTTTTCTTCTAGCTGCTTTTCTAGAAATACAACGAAAGTACAAGTTGAAGGTGATATAATTGATATTTCTATTGATGCAATTGAAAAAAAGGACAAGGAAAGTACAGATACATATTGTGCTACTATGCTAGTGCCATTTAAAGATGTAGTAAGCATTGGCTTATTAAAGGCAGGGACCTATACTGTGCTTGTAAACAAAAATACACCTTATGAAGTGAAAGGAAGTTTACAGGTAGAAGAAACCGACAATTCTTTAATTGATAATTACACCTATTTAGATGTTCTTTATATTGAGCAGCTTTCAGATACTAACAGATTTAAAGTAAAAGGGATGCGCTACAGCCCATGTCTAGACTTAGACCACTTTGAAACCATAAGTAACACTAAGGATACAATTTCTATATTACCAATTATGAAAAAAGTTTCTGATTTTTGCCCAATGAAAATGACACCTGTTACATACACAACAGAAATCAATTTAGATTCATTTTCATCCGGGAAATTACTTTTACATGTTAGAACTATGGATGGAAAATCTGTAAATACTATTATTACTAAAGAATAATTTTTTAGATTGATTCAAAAATAAAAAAGAGGAGCTTAATAGCTCCTCTTTTTGTTTTTGATTCTGTGATTTAGCAGTTACGTCTGTCTCGACATCTGCCTCCTCCTCCTCCGCGTCCGCTATCATCTCTGCTTGGCGGTTCAGCACGCGGTGGTCTTGACGGTGGATCTACGCGCGGCGGTCTTGACGGTGGGTCTTGACGTGGCGGTGGATCAACACGTGGTGGTTTCGTTGGCGGATCTTGTCTAGGCGGTTTCGTAGGTGGATCCTGACGAGGTGGCTTAGGCGGATCTTGGCGCGGTGGTCTTGACGGTGGGTCTTGACGAGGTGGTGGATCAACACGTGGTGGACGAGATGGAGGTGGTCTATGCGGAGGTGGCTCTACTCTTGGAGGTCTACCATGCGGAGGAGGTCTACGATCCGGTGGGTTTACACGCGGAGGTAGAGGTCTACGAGGTGGATCAACACGAGGTGGTTGTCTGTGTGGAATACATCTACCTAACGATGGAGAATAAGTCTCTCCTGTGCCACAACGTCTGTTGTCTGGTAAACGAGGTAAACATCTATTTCCATTGTCGTACTCATGAGGACGACATTGTACACGGCTAGGTTCACATCTTCTTGTTTGTGGACTGTAGTACTCTCCGCTTCTGCAGCTTCTGTAGTTAGAGTTCCACTCACAACGATCCGTGCGTGGATTCCAAGATTGTCCACTTGAACAATATCTGTGTTGGCGCACACATGTGTCTCTTGCGTAATCATAGTCAAAACCAGATGGGCAAGTTCTTCTGTAGATGTACTCACATCTGCGAGATGACCAGTTGTAATTAAAACCAGATGGGCAAGAGTATGAGTAGCGCACACACTGATTGTAATAACTGTCAAAGTAAGAATTTAGCGGACAACGTGGGTATCCTATACGAACGCAACGAGATAAAAAGTGATCGTAGTAAGAGTCGATACCGCAGTAAACGCTTGGAGGTGCTTGTGGATACTGAACACAGATATTTCTGTCTGGGTCGTAATAAGTATCTGAAGGACATGCATCCGCACGGTCCTGCACACAGTAACCAAGAGTTTCATCATAGTAATATCCTGGAGGACATTGGTTTTGTGGTTCTTCGTCAAAAATATTAACTCTGAATTGTTGGAAGTTTTCATAACCGTCTTGGTCTACTAAGCGCAGAGCTAGTAAATGAAGACCGGCAGTTTGAAAACGACCTCTAAGTCTAATTGTTTCATAGTCGTCAGAGATTTCTACTTTAACGCCAGCATCAGCAGGGATCGTTGAGCTAATTAACTCAGTGTATACTAAAGGTACATCTGAATCTGTCTCGATCTTTGCTTCATATAATTGCTTTTTAATAGCGTACTTTAATAGACTCTTCGTTTTAAACTTTGGATATATCATTTCGTCATTATCATCGCTAGATACACAAAGCTCACGATTGTAAATATTGTTCTCTACCTGCGCTGATAATAAAAAACACCATTGGTCAGTGAACATAGAGGTGCCGTATAGAAAAGCTGTTTTTGTATTAGAGTCTTCTAAGGTTAATCCTTCTGGAAGGCTGCCAGCTGTAACGGACCATTTTACTGGTTTGTTATTGGTGTTTGCATCTAAGGTAAGCTCGATTTCATCGTACTCACCATACTTAACTAATAGTTGCGCCTCATCGACGACTATGGGTGATGTTGTTTTGTCAGCACTGTTTGCCGGGACTTGTGCTAGGGCAGCACCTGTCCACAGGACACACAGGCTGAACATACATCGCCTGATTAATTGGTTCATTTATAACCCCCCTTTAGTGGTTGCAAAATTATACTTGCAGCATAAGTAGGGGCAAAGACTGTACCAGTCCAAATGACTTTTAGTGGTCTATCGATCTTTGGGTGGTGTCTTTAGGGAACTGAATTAAAAAAAAGGGGACGAATCGTCCCCTCAGAAATGCTTAATTTTTTAGATTTAAATTTAAAAAGGTACTTCTTCGTTTGCATCAAAAAAAGGCTCAGGTGTGAAGTCATGGTTGCTATTGTTTCCAGAACCTGTGCTATGAGAGTCAGAAGCTCCTGCACCACCACCTAAAAATTGAACAGTTGTAGCTACGATTTCAGTAGAGTACTTTTTTTGACCACTTTGATCTTCCCAAGATCTAGTTTGTAGACGACCTTCTACATAAGCTTGGCGGCCTTTGCTTAAATATTTTGCGCAATTTTCACCAGATTTACCCCAAACAACAACTCTGTGCCATTCAGTGCGCTCTTGTCTTTGACCATTTTGATCTTTCCAAGCTTCACTCGTTGCGATGCTCAAAGTGCAAACACTTTGTCCGCTAGTTGTTTGCTTTAATTCAGGGTCATTTCCTAAACGACCAATTATAATGACTTTATTAACTCCAGACATACATATCTCCCCTGTGAAGGTTTAGATATGACCTTAGGACTTCGCTATGGTCAATGGGTTTTGTTAGAAAATTATCTGAAGTATTATAGATCAAGTTCGACGTAAGAGTAGGGCTTGAAAACACAGGGTTTTTCAGTGTTTTAGAATTTAGCCCTTGGAGCAATGCTTCTTAAGTCGATATTTACTTAGACCACTGAGAAGGCATGTAAAAATAAAATTCCCCACTTCCTTTAGGTAATCCCCAGTCCTCGATAAAGCCTGGCTGGCCAGCTCCAGCGGCTACCTCATCTTCTTCACTGAACACATCATATGCATTGAATGTAGCCTTCATTAGTGTGGCATATTTGTTTTTCTCTACAACGCTCACCTTAAGCTGTAAAAGCCCTTCATCCTGGGTAATTGATATGCTATCCATGCTTGCCCAATCCAGTAAATCATCATCTGCGTAGTAAAAATCGCTTACTTGTAAACTTGCACATAATTCAACCTTATTTACAACAACACTAGCGGCTTTGTGAGGATACTTCTCATCTCTATTTGGAGAAACCGACATAACACCAACTACCTCTTTGGCTTCATTTAAAAGTAAAACAGGAGTTTCCTTTTCTTGTGCCATGGCTTCTAGTGAGTGAACGAAGTAAACACTTGAAGTAGAGCTATAGCAATTTTTTAAAACCGTATCTGCATAGGAAGTACCAGACACTAATAAAACTAAAAGACTGATAAAAATAATTTTCATAAATGAATTCCCCTTACGGAGAAATTAATAGCAGCTTTTGATAGTATAGAGAGGGAAAACTAAGAGACGTGAAAAAATTTCTTCTGGCACCAATGACTTAATCTGAAAATCATTCTAGAGTGCCAGGCGTCTATTGGATCTTAGTAATAGTAGGGGGAGATCTCATGCTTGATGCACTTAGGGATAAGTTAAAAACTGATTCACTGCCAGTCTGTGAGGTTCTATAATTTTCGATGACTGGCTTGAGTGCAAAAGCATCTAAAAAGTTATTTTTAAGACGTAGGCGTAAAATCAAGTCGTAGCCGGTTGGGACAATCTGAGGACCTTGTGGGCCAGCGGCTACTCGCATATCAATGGTCCCCTCGATGCTACCAATGATAGTGTCGCCATCTTTACCAATACTACCACGGCTAATCTTAAACTTATTTTTTTTAAGGTTTCCTTCTAGTTGTAAAATACTGATCTTCGCTGGCGGTAAGGTAACAGCTCCAATTTGTGTAGGGATGTTGTTTTCAGGAAGGTTAATATCTCTAGAGTCTAACTTAACTTCAGCTTCAGTATCAGTTCCAGCAGGATCTAAGTTAGAATCAAGGTTTAGCTGTAAGTTTCCGCTACCTTTAATACCTAGATTTAAAAAAGTTAGGACTTCATCAAGGGCAATGTTTTGGGCAGATGCCTGTACAACCTGTTTTGTTCCGGATTTGCCGTTAGAACCACCAGAGCGCAGGCTAAAATCCAAGTTTCCACCAAAGACATCTTCGCCGTATAAAGTAACACCAGGCTTTAAAGTGATTAACCCTAAAATGGAAGGCGCGATCTGCAGACTTGCCATTTTGATAGTTGAAAACTGAGGAGTCGATAAGCTTACTTTCTCTAATTCAAGGGCGGGCTTAGGTAAAAAGTTAAGATGGATTTTTGAGAATTCAAGAGAAAGTTGATTCTGAGTGGCTTGAGAAATTTTTTGGCTAATAATTCCACTTAAATCATTGATTGGAAATAATAGAAAAGAAAACACAATAAAGCAGGGAAGTACTATTTTTAAAAATATGCCCAAATATTTCTTTAACTGCTCTTTATTCATTGTTACTAGATCCTGTAAAGCTAGCCACTAAATAAGTGACATCATAGTAATGGTTATCGTCTTTATTTGCAGCCATACTTAACTCGATCAATTTAGCATCATTAACATTCTGTAACTTCGTGCCTATGTCTAATACCTGAGTTAGGTTTAGTTTGCTAAGTACAACTTGAACGCCCACATAATTGATTTCTTCTGGAATAAATGTAAATTTTCTTTGTGCACTAGTTACAACGCTTGTCGAGGTTACTTGTTCTTTAGCAAGGCCCGATTTTTCGATTAAATCGTTGGCTTGTACCTGAAGTTGAGAACCATCGACTTGTGTCCTAACATTAGGAGCATTTTTTATTTCAGATTGAATATTTAATAAGTCTTCAATCAAACCACGGTTTTTTTGATATTTTGCTAAATTTTCATTAGCTTGGTTGTTCCATGAAATAGGAAAGCTAAAAACAAAGTAAATAAAAAAGAAAGCAGCGCCGTATTTAATTACTTTTTGAACATTAGGACTTAACTCTTCGTACTTCTCTTGTGCTTGTATGAAAGCTGGGTTTTCTTTGATTTTTTCAATATAAAACTTTGCAGATTCTATAGTTTGTTCTTTTAATTCTTCAAAACGCATTATAGCTCTCCTACGTTACGCTTTACCTTTAGCTCATACGAAAAAATCTGCTTATTAGCTTCTCTTGCTATTGAGAAAGGAGCTGACTGCAAAGTCTTGCCGCTGTTTAAGGATGAAAGAGAAGACTTTAATAGGTTTAATTGCTGTTGATTATCAGTATGGCCTTCAATTTTTAAAACATTCTCTTTTAGAGTAAACTTTTTAACATCTAATGTAATATTATTCGCTGATGGTGCGATTTTACTTAAGCTAAGCATGATATCAAGAGGTGAGTTGATTTTTTGTAAATCAGCGATGATTTCTTTAGCTTTTAAATCATTTCGTTGTGAGCGAATATATCTTTGAATGGCGTTTGTTGTTGCTTCACGCCCTTTAAGTCCAATCTTGTTTGCTTGTGACTTAAGTTTTTGAGTAGAATACATTTGCATTTGGTCCGTGATGATACTCTTTGTAAAAGTGTAGACAAAGAATATCGCAAGTAGAGCAGACATAGTTTTTAAAGTGTAACCCCATTTTTCCATAAAAATATGTAGGGCCTGACTTTGTTTTGCTAGTTCTAATTTTCTAAATTGAATCGGTGGGTTCTTGTTTGGTCTAAGGCCTTCGATGGCTAGACCCACAGAAATCAACGCATTGTGAAACTTCTCTTTAGGAACCTGTGGAAGCGAAGTGTTTAGTCTCTCATCAAATTCGATCAAGTTTACAGGGATCACAAAGCATTGCGTAAGGTGCTGGCACAAGTTCATGATCTTTGAGGTTCCGCCGCTAATAAATATTTGCGAAACACTAATGTTTTTTTCGGCTTCAATCGAGATAAGGTGTCGTTTTACTTCTGTTGCCAT
>JAGRAL010000079.1 GCA_020434605.1 Bdellovibrionales bacterium | reverse complement strand
GAGCACTCGATGTGCCAGCCAGGGCGCCCCTCGCCCCATGGAGACGGCCATTTTGGCTCTCCCGGCTTTGCTGGCTTCCACAAAGAAAAATCCATTGGGTTTTTCTTTCTTGGGTCTACTTCGACTCTAGAACCTGCGATCAACTCATCAATATTTTTGTGACTCAGTTTTCCATAATTCTTAAATGAGTCGATAGAAAAGAAAACTTCACCTTCTTTTACGTATCCGTGCCCTTTTTTTATGATTTCTTCGATCATTTTTACGATATCATCCATATGTTCGGTCACTTTTGGATTGAATGAATGCGGAGAGAGGCCTAAAGCTTCGTAATCTTTCTTAAATTCTTGAATAAACCTTTCGCTAATTACTGTCGAAGTGACTCCCTGTTCATTGGCAGCAGTAATAATCTTATCATCAACATCTGTAAAATTATAAACGTAGGTAACTTTGTACCCCAGGTGCTCTAGCCAATTACGTAGCATGTTATAAACCACAGGGCCTCTAAAATTCCCTACATGTAGTAACTGGTAAACGGTAGGACCGCATACATAGAGTTTTACCTTGCCTTTTTCTAAAGGTTCAAAGTTTTCCTTCTTTTGAGTCATGGTATTATATATCTGAAGTGCCATAACTAGCCCTTTCTTAAATATTCTTACATTGAGTGTTGACAAACAAATTCGAATCGTACGATGCTTTATGTATACAAGCCAAGCACGGATGCGCTACTCTTTGGGCCAAGGAAGGCCCCCTCATTAAAAAGAAGTCATTTTTTGCCAACTTAAATTTCCTTACTCACTATTTCTGCTCTACGTAATAACGAGCTTTTTTTCATGCATGGAACTAATTGTTTTAGTTCAGCACCATGGGCTTTTCCAATAACTGCTACACGAAGCGGCATAAATAAAAACTTACCCTTCACATTACAGTTCGTTTTTACAGCATCTTGCATGGTATTAAAGTCAGCTTCTGTAAAATCGTCTCCTGTATGCCCCTCAACTTGCTTTTTCCACTCTGCCAAAACAGCTTTAGTAGATTCCCAAGTGAAGACTTCTTTTGCCTCTTCTTGGATCTTAAATGTTTCATCATCTAGTAGCTGATAGAGTGGGACAGCATCTTTTAATGTTTCCATAGAAGTTTTAAAGACTGACAAGGTCTTATCTTGCCACCCACTATCTTTCCAAAGAGAAGATGTAAGCGGTAAACCAGCGCTCGCTAAAAATGGCTCTACTCGCTTCCACAAATCTAAATGCGGAAGCTCTCTTAAGTAAGTAGCATTCATCCATTTTAATTTTACTTCATCAAATACTGCCGCAGCTCCATGTAAACGATCCAAGTCGAAGTTTTTAATCAGATCTTCTTTATTTAAAATCTCTTTTCCATCCGGTGATGACCATCCAAGTAGAGCTAAAAAGTTGGTCATAGCTTCTGGCAAAAAACCCATTTCTTCATATTGCTTACAAGAAGTGGCTCCATGACGCTTACTTAGTTTTTGTTTGTCAGCTCCTAGAATAATAGACAAGTGACCAAATGTAGGCAGAGGGTATTCAAAAGATTCATAGATCATCATTTGTCTAAGAGTATTACTTAAGTGCTCTTCAGCCCTTAGGACATGAGTAATGCCCATCAGTGCATCATCAACAACACAGCAAAAGTTATAAACCGGCATTCCATCCGAACGTAAAATCACAAAATCACCAACCATATCACTAGGAAAAGTAACTTCCCCTCTGATGATGTCTTTAAAAGTATAAGCGTCTTTGCCGGATGGGATCTTAAATCGCACGGCGCCCTTTTCACCCTTCTCTAATCTTGCTTTTGCATCTTCATACGAAACATGACTGCAAGTTCGGTCATAGTGCGGAGGTCGTCCTGCTTTTATAGCTTCTTCTTTCATTTTTTCTAATCGCTCATCCGTGCAAAAGCAGTAGTAAGCTTTTTTTGCTTTTAAAAGTCTTTCTGTATGCTCTTTATAAATACTCAAGCGCTCGGATTGATAATAAGGTCCAAGCGGTCCACCCACTTCTGGGCCCTCACTCCAGTCATAACCTAACCACTTCAGGTCATTTAATACGACTTGAACAGATTCTTTTGTGCTTCTGGCTTGATCTGTATCTTCAATACGAAGAACAAAATCCCCACCCATTTTTTTTGCATACAACCAAGAGTAAAGGGCTGTTCTAGCTCCTCCTACATGTAAATTTCCTGTAGGACTTGGGGCAAATCTGGTACGAACTCGAGTGGACATGGTTTCTCCTTTAACAGAATGAAAAGGATACTATCATCGACTCTGATTTTAAGGCAAAAAAAAAGCCCCAGAAAGGGGCTTTTATTTAGTTAAATATTTCTTGAACCTGCGATTCTACACTTGGCTCATCACAGTTTGTGGCTAAAGATAGCTCTTTTATAAGTCTGCAGCGTGCAGTATCTAGCATTTTGCGCTCACCAAAGCTTAACTCTTTACCAACTTTTAACAAAAACAACTCTCTTAATACTTGAGCAATCTCAAATACAGATCCTGTTTTAATTTTATCCATATACTCACGTTGACGACGATTCCATGTCTGGTTGTCTAGGCGTCTAACCGGAGTATCGTCTTTCAAGATATTCATTACTTCTGTGGCTTGGTCACAAGAAATCACATGACGAAGGCCTTTTTTTACAGCACTTACTGTAGGAACCATCACTCTACTTTTAGTTTCTAATAACTCTATAGCGTACACATCACAGCTGGTGCCCATAATATCTTGAGTTTCTATAGAAACGACGCGACCTACTCCATAACCAGGATATACCGCTAAGTCCCCTACTTTAAAACTCATGAAACCTCCAGATCTAATTGAATTATAACAAACGAAACAAAATTATAGCATTCATGACGCATTATTTCAATGGACAGGTGACAATTATTGTCAGTTTGTAATGTTTACTTTGATAGTAAAAAACCTGAACAATTCAGTATTTAGAGTAGTTTACGCGATTTAAAAAAATCTTAGAACGATCCTAATGACTCATAGCAAAGGCAAAGCTTTAAACCCTTATATCGTCGCTCATTTCATCTATGTTTTTGCTAAAGCTTGGGACAAAAGTTTCTAAAAAGTAGTGTATCTCTGGGGTGGCAACGGATTCGATTGTCTTTAAAAGTGTTTTTTCTGCCGCTGCAAATTCTGGGTTACCTGCAGCTCTTTCTTCTAAGCACTTGATGTAGGCACAGATTTTATCGCTAGCCTTTATTAAGTCCCATAAGTCTTTATCCTCTTTGGTTTCGATCAAAAGCGGACTGTAATCTTCTCTAAAGTCAGTTGGGAGTGAGCCCAACAGTTGATTGGCAGCATACTTTTCAATTGTCTTATAGGTATTACGAATCTCTGGGTTAAAGTATTTAACTGGTGTTGGTAAATCCCCCGTCAGGACTTCGGTTGCATCATGATAGAGTGATAAGAGGGCGATTCTCTCAACGTTAATTGCCCCACCGTAGTACTTATTTTTAATAAGTGCTAAAGCATGCGCAACAACAGCAACCTGCAGGGAATGCTCTTGCACATTCTCTTTTTGAGTAGAGCGCATCAGGCTCCAGCGTTCAATTAATTTCATTCTCGATAGGTAGGCAAAAAAGTGGTGTTTTATACTCATCTGGCCACACTAGTTAGGCATCGCTGATAGGTCAAAGTATAACAAGAAGTAGCATTGACTTTTTGACTCAGTATCGTGATGATTTCCCCCATGCGAAAACAGGCTTCTTTTTATATTAATGGTCAAATGACACATGCAAGTGCAGATGAGTGTCAGATGATGCTTGCTGACTTTTTACGCTACAAAAAAAGCCTAACTGGCACCAAAGTAGTTTGTGCCGAGGGTGACTGTGGGGCATGTACCCTTTTAAAAAGATCGCCTTTATCTGATGCTACTTACACACCAATAAATTCTTGTATCGCTTCGGTCGCTCAAATGGATGGATCCAGCTTAATTACTGTTGAAGGTCTAACAAGAGATACTGGCCCACATCCCGCACAAGACGCCATGATGAAGTGCCATGGAAGTCAGTGTGGTTTTTGCACCCCCGGTTTTGTGATGGCAATAGCAGGAGATATTGAAGAGAAAATAAAGAACAATAAAGATGCGGCGGTAAACTTACAACAAGCTAAAAATGCCCTCACTGGTAACCTTTGTCGTTGCACTGGTTATCAACCTATCATTGATGCCTTTTTGTCTATTGACCTTAAAAAAATTACGCCTTTAGATAAAACCTATTATTCTAAAACGATAGATGCGAACTTAAAAAAAATATGCAAAAGCCCTCTTACCGTAACAAATGACCAATTTAGTTTTTATGCTCCGACAAACCTAAAGGACGCCAAACAATATCTAAAAAAATATAAACACATAAAAATCATAGCTGGTACTACAGACCTAGGCGTTCTGCACAATAAACAAAAACAACGTATTCAGCACGCAATGAGTTTACACTTAATTTCGGACCTATATAAAATCAAAAAAACAGCATCAGTGATTAGTGTCGGCGCACAAGTAAACCTTAGTACACTCAGAAAATATATCCTAAAAAGCATTCCGCAATTCGCAAGCTTTTTAGATATTTTCGCATCCCCTCAAATTAAGAACATGGCAACACTTGTTGGAAATATTGCAAACGCATCTCCTATTGCTGATACGCCTCCCTTTTTATTAGTAGCCAATGCTAAGATCGAAGTGATTGGTGCTAAAGGCAAGCGCCTAATTCCTATTGAAGATTTTTACATCTCCTACAAAAAAACTAAATTGGCTAAAGACGAAATTATCACTCATGTACACTTTGAAATTCCAAACAAAAAAGACCTGCTAGGGATATACAAAGTATCACAGCGTAAAGATTTAGATATCTCAGCTGTCAACTTAGCAATTCGCGCACA
>JAGRAL010000078.1 GCA_020434605.1 Bdellovibrionales bacterium | reverse complement strand
GGACCAGAAGTTACCATTGAAGAAAAAAATGTAGACGCACTTATTTTTGCCAGCTATCTAGAATCAAAGGCTATTTTAAAAAATATTGTGGATAATGCTGTTAAGTACTCTTCAAACGCCCCCCAACCAAAAGTCTCTTTACGTGTAAATGCAGATCAACACTCGATTTACTTTAGTGTTTGTGACAACGGCATTGGCTTAAGCGAAGAAGATGTGTCGCAGATCTTTACTCCTTTTTGGAGAAGTGAATCTGCAAAAGATTTAGCACTGGAGGGCTCTGGCCTTGGCTTAACATTAAGTTTAAGGCTAGCTAAAAAGAATTCCGTTAAATTAAAAGTATCAAGCCCTGGTATTGGTTTAGGAACCCAGGTTGATTTAATCTGGCCAACATACAATAGGAGCCATCATGCAGAAGGCTAAAATCCTACTTGTAGAAGATGATGCATTTTTAGGAGCTAGCATTTCTGAAAGTCTTCAGATCGAGGGACATCAGGTAGACTGGGTAAAAGATGGAAACCTTGGCTTAGATGCAGCCAAGACGGGTCTTCATGACCTAATGCTTTTAGATATTATGCTGCCGCATAAGAACGGATTAGAGGTTTTAAAAGAGTTACGAAAAACGAGCAATATCCCAACTATTTTTTTAACGGCTAGAACCACTCAAGAAGACAAAGTCGAAGGCTTAAAGTTACAGGCAGATGATTACATTACAAAGCCATTTCATCTAGAAGAGCTTTTATTGCGCATTCAAAATCTTTTACGTCGCCAATCAAAATCAGAGACAATTGCAAGTGCTTTTAGTCTTAATCACTGCGATATCGATTTACAAGCTCATACCATCCGCACCGTTGATGGCAAAATCGAAGTTTTAAGTGAAAAAGAGGTTAGACTTCTACGACTTTTATTTACAAATAAAAATAATGTAGTTACCCGAGAAGATATTTTAAATTTGGTATGGGGCTACGAGCAAGGTTCAAACACAAGAAGCATTGATAATATGATTTTAAAATTTCGAAAATGGATTGAGATCAACCCTTCAGAGCCTAAATACATTTTGTCGATTCGAGGCGTTGGTTACTTATTACACTGGGAGGAAAAATGACATCTACATTTTTAGATGCAGTTAATAGAAAAAATAAAAACCACATTCCTGTTTTGTTTATGAGACAAGCCGGCCGTTATCTTCCCGAGTACATGAAGCTTAAAGATGTTCATTCATTTCGTACGCGTACACACACGCCCGAACTAATGACCGAGATCACCCTACAACCTATGCGCCGTTATAAAATGGATGCTGCGATTATGTTTTCTGACATATTAACATGTCTAGAGTATATGGGAGCTGCTTTTGATTTTACTGGTGAGGGGCCAAAGCTAGCTACCGCTGGTGTTTCTACTTTAAAAGAAATTCACAAGCTTGATGTTAAAGACATGAGTTTTGTATATGAGGGTATAAAAAAAATTACGGCTGAACTTACTGATCGCCCTTTAGTTGGCTTTGTAGGCGCACCTTTTACTTTGTGCTCTTATATTATCGAGGGTGGTACTTCAAAAGAGTTCTTAAAAACCAAAAACTTTATGTATTCTTCTCCAAAGGATTTTCATAAAGCCATGGAAATATTGGCTGAGTCTGTTGGTAACTATTTAGCCGAACAAATGCGTACTGGCGTAGAAGCAGTTCAAGTTTTTGATTCTTGGGTTGGCTTTTTAAATGAAGATGATTACCGCACATATCTTTTACCACATATGAAAAATCTTGTGAGCCTAGCTAGAAAAGGTGGAAAGCCAATCATTCTTTATTCGCAGCCAGCTAGCCACTTGTTACCTGCTTTAAAAGAAGTAGGAGCCGATGTTTATAGTATTGATTGGAGAATGAAGTTAGCAGATGCCGCTAAAGTTTTGGGAGATAATGTAGCTATCCAAGGTAATTTGGATCCAGCTGTTACTACTCTTGAGTGGAGTGAAGCTCGCCCGTTTGTTGATCGTGTATTAGAAGATGCCAAAAAGGCGGGAATTAGAGATAGATATATTTTTAATGTTGGCCACGGCGTGAACCCCACAACAAAACCTGAAACTGTAGGTTCTATTGTGGAGTATGTACATTCTAAATAATTATTCGGCGCAAACTTCTGAAACTTCGCCCTGTAAACCTACACTAATAGTTTTTACAGTTTCCCAAGTATACTCTACTTGGCTAGTCATACGATTGTAGCTCGCTTGCTTTACCTGTAAATCGATTTGGTATGATTTCCCTTCAGGAATACATGGACTACCCTCAACATTATCAACGATGGTAGTTACAGTACGAACGTCATTTTTTTGCATTTTAGCAGCTGCTCTTTTAGCAACAGAGCTACCAGCAAATGCTGAAGAAGACAGAACAACTGAAAGTATCATTGCACTTAGTATTTTCATAAAGACTCCTATTCAAAGTAACTGGAGCGCATTATATCAGCATTTGTTTTTATTTTACTTAGAGTATTTAAAAAATATAAAAGTTTCACAGCCCGTATATACACAAGACATCGTGCCACTCTGGGAACTTAGCTATTATATTGAATCAATTCATTTTTTGTTATTTGGACGACGGCTTAATTTCTTTAAAATCGTCTTTAGGTGCTAGGTCTTTTAGTGTTTCGTCTTCCATCGTCTGTTGATCTTGGAAGGTTTTGCTGGGTTTTAGCTTTTGCGGGACCCCCTCAATGATGGCTGTCGGCTCACCTTCTTTGATATATTCTTCTAAGTCTTTTTGGGTATAGCCCGAACCATTCGGCCACAGTATTTTTTCTTTAGAAACTTGCGGGCCAGCGTAGATTACTTTTCCTTTTTCAAATCGGATCTCTCTAAAAACTTCATTTTTATCTTCATCGTAGAATCTGTAAATCCAAACATGAGGTTGTTTGTTTTGTCTTACATGTAGGGGTGAACCTATCTCCTCGGTAACATCGCTCTTATCCATACCTACTTTTATGTTATCAAAATCCTTATAGGGTAATGAACCACAGGCGGACAGTGATAGAAGTAAAAAAAGGATAGAGATAATTCGCATTAATTCACCACAAAGTCGACTTCCATACGAACACTATTAGTACCGCATAGAGAGTAAGAATCATATGCAGATTCATCTGCATTAAAAATTTCGGACCTTGCACCAGAAGAACAATTCTTTGAATAAAGTTTAATATTTACATTTGGAGCTAGCTCATTGATAGTCTCAAAACCTTGGTAAAACTCAAGCTTGTTGCCTTCGCGTACCACACTACCATCACCTGTTTCATGACCGCAGTCTGAATAAGCAACCTCACCATTGATATCAATTTCTGCACTAGCAGGAACAGCTGAAGAATTAAAGATAAAACCATATTTTAAATACGGTACAGCAATGGCCATACAGTTATTAATGTCACCGCCACCTGGAGAATTAGGGCCATTAATAGCACCGCCCGGAACATTCTCGCTTACGCTTCCGCAATTTTGAAAAGATAGCACCAAAACAAAGGAGCTTACTAGCAAACCAATAAATGTAAATTTTGACCGCATTTTTCTCTCCTACACTATCTATTCGGCTCAATTTAGTACAGACTTAAGGCCTTTTTGAGGCGTATCATTTTGAGACAGTCTGAGGCTATTTATCGATATGAATTCGCTCAAAACGGCTTTTAGGGTCATTGGCCTTTTTAGCCGCTTCCTCTAATTTTCTAAGCCTTTCTCTCTCAACCGCCTGAACCTCTTCGTCTGTTGGTCCATATACCTTTTTAGCGTACGTTAAAACTCCATCGATTTTTTCGGCAAAACTAAGCTCTTCGTCCTCTGGGTTTTGAAAGCCATTTTTTTTATATACCCTATCTGCTTCCTCACCTTTTTCTGGGTACCTATACTTAATATCGTATTGTAGCTTTTGAGCATCTCGATATGCTTTTTTATTGTATTTTTCAAGCTCACTAATCTCAGAGATAATCTCCCCAATTCGGGCCTGATCAGCACTGTGATTTTTTTCTTCTACTAAGTGATTGATTCTTTCTTTATTCTCTCTGATTTTTTCTAACCTGCCATTTAATACAGTGATACTTTCATTGTATTGGCTCATTCCCTTTTTTTCTTCAGCTTTTCCCTCTGAAGATTCACCATGGGATTCTTTTGCCGGCGCAGAGTCGTTAGCTATTGATTTTACCCCAAACAAAACCACTACAAGTAAACTTGCAAAAATGGTTTTTAAATTAGAGCCTAACAATTTCATGTTGCTTCCATTGTATATCAATGTCGAGATGCTTAATTCGTTGAATAAATATTGCTGTCTTAACAGCATTTACTCTTCGAATGATCAACCGGCCATTTTTAATAGACCTAAGTAGATCTTCGACATTCCAAAGGAATTTTTTATCCTCAATATGTAATCGGATTTCTTCTCTGATTTCTGCAGTATCAATACCAGATAAATAGATATCGTATAAAATTCCTCCCGTCTGACTAGACGAAAGTTCAGAGTTACCAAAGGCGACTACGTCATCAAGGTTAGCACTATCTAAAACACGAGTAGATTCTATGGCTTCAGCCTCAATTTCTGCGGAAGCATTGGGTAAATCAGAGATGTCAGGGAGTTCATTTTCTGATCCTATAGCCACACCTAAGTCCTGTGAAGGCTCTGCTTCGGCCTTTGCTATGCTGGGATCGATATCAAAGCTATCGAAGTTACCATAATCAATGTTATCAGCGGCTGGCTCTTCTACTACGTTATTTAAAGCGTTTTGCTCGGGAGGTAAAGGGTCATCACCGTCAGCAATACTAACCTGCCCATCTAAATCAACAGATAGAAATGCCTGGCATGAGGGACAGTTAAACATCCCAAAGTCAGCATCAATGGCTTGTCCACATTTAGGACAGGCAGCCATTATTTAGCTCCATGACATTTCTTATATTTTTTGCCACTACCGCAAGGACACGGATCGTTTCTACCTGGGCCCATCTCTGTTTTTACAAACGGTTTTTTCTCTTGAGGCTCACCTCTTGAAAAGTTCATTTGTTGCTTCGGCGGATTTGCTAGAGGCATTCCTCCAGAAGCTCCAGCTCCTGCATCTAAAGTAGGGTGCGACATCTCAAAGTTTTTTGGCTGAGAATTTAACTCAAAATCCTCTTCGAGCTGTTCGATATTTTCTTGTGGCATGATTTGAACTTTAAATATTTTTTCTAAAGCTTCTTCTTTAATATTTCTATCCAAAGCTTCAAACATATTAAAAGATTCTTTTTTGTACTCTATCAATGGATCTTTTTGCGCGTAGGCTCGAAGATTAATACCTTCTTTTAAATGATCCATATTACGTAAATGTTCTTTCCATCTAGTATCAATCGTACGAAGTAAAATCATGCGCTGAATTTGATGAAATACTTGTCCAACTTGGGATTCTTGCTTTTCGTAAGCAGCTTTAACCGCTGCTCCCACTTCTTTATCTAGGTTTTCTCCTGATAAATTAGCTGAGGTATTGATATGAACACCAAACAGCTTATTAAGAGCTGTGTTTAATCCTTGTAAATCCCAATTTTGTTCTTTTACCTCACTAGATGCGTAGGTATCTAAAATATGAGAGGTAATATCACCCATCATCTCTTTAACGATATCTTCTGTAGATTCACCTAATAAAATTTCACGGCGTAAACCATAAATCGTTTTACGCTGCTGATTCATTACGTCGTCGTACTCCAAAAGATGTTTACGAATGTCAAAGTTGTGACCTTCTACTTTCTTTTGTGCACCCTCAACAGATCTTGTAATCATTTTTGAATCGATTGGTTCATCTTCAGGAATGTTAAGGCGGTTCATCCATTCTTTGATTTTATCACCTTGAAAAATTCTAAGAAGATTATCATCTAAAGAAAGGTAAAACCTTGATTCGCCTGGATCACCTTGACGACCAGCACGACCGCGTAACTGATTGTCAATACGACGTGATTCATGTCGTTCAGTACCCATAATATATAAACCGCCAGCAGCTAGAACATCTTGTTTTTCTGTAGCACACTGTACTTTAAACTTTTCAAAAGCTTGCTTGTACTCAGGGCTATGCTCATCTTCACTGATTGCTTTCGCCATAAACTCTGGGTTACCACCAAGCACGATGTCCGTTCCACGGCCCGCCATATTGGTAGCAATCGTAATGGCACCTTTTCGTCCGGCCTGCGCAATGATCTCAGCTTCTTTTTCGTGGTATCTAGCGTTTAATACGTTAGCTTTAACACCACCGCGTTTTAAGGCTTGTGCAATCTCTTCAGACTTTTCGATACTGATTGTTCCAACAAGAACAGGCTGACCGATCTCGGCTCTAGATTTAATGTCTTCAATGATCGCTCTATATTTTGCATCAGCTGTTTTATAGATAATGTCGTTTTTATCTTGCCTTCCAATGCCCTTGTTAGTTGGAATTACCGACACATCTAAATTATAAATCTTTTTAAATTCAACTGCTTCAGTGTCTGCAGTACCTGTCATACCAGATAGCTTGTTGTACATTCTAAAGTAGTTTTGAAATGTAATCGTCGCTAGAGTTTGGTTTTCTTTTTTAATTTGCACGCCTTCTTTTACTTCGATCGCTTGGTGCAAACCATCAGACCATCTTCTACCTGGCATCAATCGACCCGTAAATTCATCTACAATAACGATCTCGCCATCTTTAATCATATAGTCCACATCTTTTTTATACAAATGGTAGGCTTTTAAACCATTGTATAAGTGATGTAAAATTTCGATGTGTTTAGGATCGTAAACGTTTTCGATACCAAGGATCTCTTCGACTTTAGCGTTACCCTCTTCAGTTAGGGATGCTGTTTTAGATTTTTCTTCCATGGTAAAGTGAACATCACGAACTAGTTTAGGAACTACTTGTCGAATCACTAAATACTTTTCAGTGTTATCTTCTGCAGGACCTGAAATAATTAAAGGAGTTCTTGCTTCATCGATCAAAATCGAATCGCACTCATCGACAATAGCAAAGTTGTGAACTCGTTGCACGTAGTCCTCTAAAGAGTACTTCATGTTGTCACGTAGATAATCAAAACCAAATTCGTTATTTGTACCGTATGTGATATCACAATTGTAAGAACGTTTACGTTCGGCGTCTGATAGATCATGAACGATTAATCCTACGCTTAACCCTAGCCAGTTATATATACGACCCATCCACTCGGCATCACGTCGTGCTAGGTAATCGTTTACTGTAACTAGATGTGCCCCTTGACCTGATAGTGCATTTAGATACATTGGCGAAGTTGCCACTAAAGTTTTACCTTCACCGGTTTTCATTTCGGCCACAGTTCCTTTATGCAACATGATCCCGCCGATCAATTGCACGTCGTAGTGGCGCATACCTAAAATTCTTTTTGATGTTTCTCGAACCACAGCAAACGCTTCAGGTAAAATGTCATCTAGAGTTTCCCCGTCAGCCAGCCTTTTTTTAAACTCAGGTGTTTTCGCCTGAAGTTCTGAATCACTGAGTGCTTGGATGCTTGGTTCTAAAGAGTTGATCTTATCCACAATCGGTTTAATGACCTTCATTTGACGATCGTGAGCGGTGCCGAATAATTTAGCAAAAATTTGTTGGATCATAATGACGAACTTTATCTTTTTTAAAGCGCCCTGTCTAATCCTTATTTAGCTTGGATTTGCCTGTAAGCCTCGAATAATACGACCGAAACCGTATTAGCTACATTATAACTTCGAATAGGTCCCAACATAGGGATTTTAATAGCTTGTTCTATATTCGAATGGATTAAATCTTCGGGTAAACCTTTTGTTTCTTTACCAAACATAAAGTAATCCCCGCGCTGAAACTCTACCTCAAAAATGGATCTTTTTGCTTTAGTGGATAAGTAAAACACTCGGTCAGGCTTGGTCAGTTTTTGTTGCCACTCTGCTAAATTATTGTGCTCCTCTAACTCTAAATGAGGCCAATAATCTAAACCAGAACGTTTTAAATTTTTATCAGTAATTTCAAAACCATATGGTTTTATTAGGTGTAGCTTTGATTCCATACCCACACAGGTTCTGCCAATGTTACCAGTATTATTAGGTATCTCTGGTTCGTGCAGAACTATGTGAAAATAAGGATCATATTTCATGATTATCCAAGATAATGAAAGATCTCTTTACCTAGTTTGGTAAGAGCTGGGCGACGGCCCTTGTCTACAACGATGCCTCTTTTTTCTAACTCACGAGTAAGTGGCGTGTAAGGAACGATTTCTCGTCCTGTGCATTTTCCAAGCTTTTTAATGTAGTCTGCTTCATCCACCGTTAGCTCAGTAGTAACAGGTGCAGTCAGTTTAATATCTTTTCGCCAATCCCCGTCTAATATTAACTTTGCAGTTTTAGGCATTTTTGTAGGATTGATGCTATAGGCGAATACTTCAAACACACCGCTGTCAGTTGTAACGTGTATTGGTTTGCGGTGAAATAAGCTTTTTTCTAATTTATCTTCTGAGAACGAAAAAAATTGATCTAAAAGTGGCCATAAAATTTCTGTAGCTTTTAACTCGATCAATTCGCCTTGAATTGAGTTGGTGCCTGTAGCGCTAAATACAGGATATCCCACTTCTAATCGATAAGCATTGCCTTGAGTTACTGCAGGACTAACTTTTAAAATCGAATCTTGAAGTAATTTGTGGTGTACCATGCCCTGGCATAATGAGCCGCAAACAAATAGCGCGTGATTAAGCATATTCTTTATCCCCTCTTTAGAACTAGTAATCAGAACGTGTGGTCTTATAACAAAAGGATTTTTAGAGATCAATAGCTCAAATGAATTTAAAAATTTGCGCTGCATTGACTTCATTTTTTTCTTGCAGTTGATTTTCTGTACGAACTGTAGAAATATGCCAATAAATAGATTGAGGTTGCTATGTCTGCTAAATTCAAAGAGTTTGCTGAAAATTTATGGTTTCAAATTGAAGGTGATATTGTCACTGTCGGCATATTAGAAGAAGCATTAAGCAACCTTGAAGTTGTTAGATCTATCCATTTATCTGAAGAAGGTGAATCCGTTGAAAGTGATCAAATTGTTGGCGACGTAAACGCTGATGAAGAATCTGTCAGTATATACACGCCTTGTTCAGGTGAGATCATTGAAGTTAACGAAGCTGTACTTGAAAACCCTAGATTGATTTATGAAGATCCAACGGGTGAGAGCTGGCTGTTTCGTGTACGCGCAGATGACGAAGATGAGCTTGCTAGTTTAAACGAAGAAGAAAAACTAGAAGTTACAGATACTGATGGTGACGACGATGATCTTCTTGATGACGACGACGACATTGACTATGGCGACGGTGATCTAGACGAAGACGACGAAGATTAGAAAATTTTTATTTTCCTCTAGGATTTACGTACGCGCTTGATGGGATCACTATCTGCAACCCAATACTTGCTCCGTAATTATAATAATCAGCCCTAGTAGTAACGCCTGTACTGCTTGGCTCTATTTCGGCATAATCCATATCGAATCCAAAGTTTAGTCTGATATAACTCGAAAATGGATACGTATAGCCAATACCAAAAGATACTAAGTCAGTGCTCATGTCTAGCGTATTTGCTACGCTACCAGTTGCCACATTTTTTAAACTTACAAAACCATAGCCAGCTTTTAAATACATATCGTGATAATATAATTTTAACCCAAAACGGTGCCCCGTTAAGTCTAAAGTTTCTGTTTCAACTTCATTGTTTGCATCATTATCAAATGAGCCTTGCGACACTGCTCCAGTAAATCCAAGAGAAAGTGTTTCGCCTACAAATTTGTATTCGCCCTCAACCCCGTAATAATGACCGTTAAATGTGGGAACCTTTCCTCCACCCAGGAAGTTAATTACTCCGTACCCATAAAATGGAGTTACCAAAGCCTCAGATGTTTGGAGAGCTTTAGCATTTGTAGCAAATAAAAATAGACTTAGGATGGCTACATACCTCATGGAACAACCACCACATCTGTAGGTTGGCGAACTCTGCTAGCATCATCTATAAATGCTGATGACCCAACACGCACGCCAACACTTCCACTAATCGCTAGTTGCTCGCAAACATTGAAGGTAGAACTACAAGCTAAAACATTACCGTTAGCCAACAGCGCCATCGAACTGATATTTTGTAGTAGTGTAGAATTTTGAAAAAAAGTTCCAATTCTAACAAAGGTAGAGCTATATAATTCAATTCCCTGCACAGCCGCAATTTGGTAAGAAATTAAAAATCTACCGTCGGGCAATTCTAATATATCCGTTGGATCACAGTTTGTTCCGCAAGCTAAACCAGAAGCTACCGTTGTACTTGCCGTTCCATCATTATTTCTTATGCTCACACTATCATTACCACCTGTGTACGTTACAGCAAACCTATCCCCACTTATAGTTCGTACTTTTTGAATCGTTGTAGAAACTGTAAATGGGTAGTTAGTGGTAACTCTTACGCCATCGCTATCAAACTTTTCAATAGAGCTTGTGGA
>JAGRAL010000077.1 GCA_020434605.1 Bdellovibrionales bacterium | reverse complement strand
AATTCTTAACAAAGGTGAGGCCTACATAAGTACAGGGTATATTGAGGAATTAGAAAGGGAAGCGCAAAAGCAAAAAGAAGCGATTGAGAGATATGAGGCCTTAAAGAAAGAAATGGTCCAAAATGAACTAGTTAGTAAGTTTGAAAGTTTTTATAGCAATCTTTCAAAAGAACAAAGAGATTATCTTTCTCCGCCAACAGATGTTTTTAAAAGCGGTAGTGATATGCAAATGATGCAAATTCGTTCTTTGTATATTAACTCAAACGGTAAGCTTGAAGTAAAATGATTATGTTACACAACAAGGGAATCTAAGTGTTAATCTGGGCATTTTTAAATTTTGCTTTTAGTACCAATCTTTGTAGTAAAGATTATTTCTTTTTAGCACACTCTGATTACCAAAATTACTTGTGTAGGATAGAAGATAAACGAAATCCTGCCAGTATTAGGCCTTTAAAACCCGATATAAGAGCTAATCAATCCGACATTGACCCAATGTGGACCCCTCAGCAGGTAAGGGCTTATATGGCCATTAAACACCGTAAGTTTAATGGCTTTTCGATATCTGGTAATGAGAATAAGAACATAATCGTTACCAAATTACAGGGTGGGGGGCGAAAGATAGCCTATTCTCCTCGTGGTGATGGAGAAATTAAGCAACTTAGTGTATTTGATCGTTACGGAAAGTTAGTTTCTGAAAGGATCGATACCGATATGGACGGCGTAGTAGACCAAGTCTACGAATGTAAAGACCAAACCTGCGAACGTAAGTTCGATATTGTTAATGGGAAGCCGCAAAGGCTTGTCCGTACCATTGCTTCTGGTGGTGATGAAGTCATAGAAGTATTTGAAGATAAGCAAGGTAAACTTCAGTTCGTAAAAAAATCTACAAGACGTCTTCAAAGAGTTGAATACTCTGGAACTCAGACAGAAGGGGACTTTTGTTTCGATTGTTATGACAAGAACTATTCTAAATTTTCTGAACTTTTAAGCCAATTTGAAGAAAAACAAAAAACAAAACCAAGAAATTTGCCTATGATTGATGACTTTTACGTATCAAGGGTAGGGGTGCTAATCCATAGAGAGTGCTTTGATAAGTTTGGTGGTCAATTTGATGTAGAAAAAGCCGTAACAGACGCAGTTGTTAAAGGTATGAGTTGCAAGATGGATCTAGTAAGTGAATCAGAAAAGTATTTAGATACCAAGGGACAAGCATATTATAATCACATACCTAGGCTTGTAAATTTACTTACTAATTCTTCTCGTGTAAATGATGGTCTTATTTTAAGTGATACAAGTAATAATCCTGTATTAATGGAAAATCCGTGTCAGAATTATAAAACACTTCCAATTGCAAAAGACATGGATGTAAAAAAAGATTGCGAATATGTACCAGAAGTTGAACTTGGAAGACCAAAAGTTATTTGTCAGGCTGATCAATTCGCTTTAGCTGCTGATAAACACAATAACTCAAACAGACTAGCTAATGCATCAGCAGTGGCTTATGGTACAGGCCCTGAAGACAGACACCCGTCCTTTGTAAACTACAATGGAAAAACTAAAGTTTACAACTATCCTGTAGTAGCGTTTAATAGAGACCAGATGTCAGAAACTCAATTTAAATCTACCCTTTGGCATGAGATGATGCATAACTGCGGTTATTCTCATTCTGATGAAGGTACACCAGACTATGCTTACATGTGCGAAATTGCATGCTTTGGCGATGAGTATCCTAATAAAGATGATTTTGATGAAAATACAATAGGTACTGCAGGTCAATATTGCGTAGAACCTAAAAAAGATGATACTCATGATAGTATAATGGGTAATTATCTAAGAGCTATGCGAGCGATGGGGTTCTAGTTAGAACCTTCAAGAGCCTTTTGAATAACTCCGTCATCAAATTTGCACTTTTCAGAAATATTGTATTTATAATACATTGTCAGTTTTAATAAATGTTCTTCAAATGAATCAAGTTTTATTGAACCCCAGTTATCATGATTTAGTAATGGAATCATATCAATACGTTTTTTACTTGGTGGTCCACCGCCAGCAGAAGTAGGGTAGTGGTTAAAATCGTTATTTCCTGATATTCTTGGAACTTTCTTTAAATCTTCTATACTCTTTAGACGACCAGATCCTTTAAAAGCTCTACTAAAAATATCGTTCCCATTATTATAAAGAACTGTCTGTAACCTTTTAATCTTACCAGATTCATCCTTATTATCCGTTGATATTTCGCAAGGAATTTGATTGCATGCAAAAGCTGACATTGTTTCTATACAAGTTAGTATTTCACTCTTAGTTATTTCGCCTGATATTTTCATATATTTTTTGCAGATTAACGCTACATCAATTGTCATTCTGTTATAACATGACCTAATCTTCATATCCTCGTTCACACAACGTGAGGTATAACTTTCGCTTGCTTTTCCTTGTCCGCAGAAATGTGTATTAACACTCTCAGGAAAACAATTATTTTCTTCTGACTTTGGTGGATTTGATCTTTCATCAAAGTTTAAAAATGCTAATTGCTCCCAATTGTTCTCTTTACAATTTACATCCGGGGTAGCGAATTCAAAATCTACATATGATAAAAGGCTAATCGCGGTAGGACCATTAGTAGTACTTAATCCATCTACTAAATCTTTATTCA
>JAGRAL010000076.1 GCA_020434605.1 Bdellovibrionales bacterium | reverse complement strand
TCAGTAGATTTACATCTAATAAAGACGCCCGAGAAACTGTACAGAATCTAAAAGACGGAAAAATTGATATCGTAATTGGTACCCACCGCGTGCTGAGTAGTGATATCCAATTTCAAGAACTTGGACTGCTTATTGTAGATGAAGAGCATCGCTTTGGTGTTATTCATAAAGAAAAAATTCGCAAGTTAAAAGCAAATATAGATACGCTTGCCATGAGCGCTACTCCTATTCCACGAACTCTTAATATGAGTCTTGTCGGTATAAGGGATCTTAGCTTGATTACTACTCCACCAGAAGACAGGCTTCCTACTCGCACTTTTGTTTGTAAGCAAAACAATGAGACAATAAAGAAAGCCATCCTCGCTGAGGTAGCAAGAGGTGGCCAAGTTTATTTTGTGCATAACCGTGTACAAGGCATTTATTTAAAAGAGCAAGAGTTAAAAGACTTATTGCCTGACGTTAGAATCCGCGTTGGCCATGGCCAGATGAACGAGGATGAGTTAGAGAACATCATGATCGGATTTTTTAAGCATGAGTTCGATGTTCTTCTTAGCACTACAATTATCGAATCCGGCATAGATAATCCAAAAGCCAATACTATGATTATCGATAACGCCCATCAGTTTGGGCTTAGTCAGTTGTATCAGTTGCGAGGCAGAGTTGGGCGCAGTAGCGAACGAGCGTATTGCTACCTAGTAATTCCAAACAATATTAGTCTCGATAAAGTTGCGCAAGAGCGCCTTCGTGTGATTCAAGAAAATACCGCACTTGGTAGTGGCTTTAAGGTTGCTAGCCATGATATGGAGTTACGTGGTGCCGGCAGTATTCTAGGAGATGGACAAAGCGGTCATGTAAACACAGTTGGTTATGATTTATACCTGGAGCTATTAGAGTCTGCTCTTGCAGAAGCCAAAGGAGAAAAATCAATCGAAGAAGAGGTTGAGCCCGACATCAATATTCCTATTCCTGCATTGATACCGGATAAATATATTTTAGATATTAGAACTAGGCTTGCTTACTACAAGGCAATGTCGGATGCGGTTGACAGCCATGCGATGTCATTGATTGAAGAAGAACTAAAAGATCAATTCGGTCTTCTGCCGGATGAAGTTGTAAATCTTATGGGAATAATGTTAATCCGCAGAGCTTGTAAGTATTTAGGCGTTAGAGATATTAATGCAACAAAAGCCTCTGTAACTTTGGCCTTTACTCAACGCACACGCGTGCATCCAGAAAAAATGGTTTCTCTGGCAATAGGGCAACACAAAAAGTACAGGTTAACGCCAGACAATCGTCTTGTTATTAAAATTTCTACTGTCGAATGGTCCATTATATTACAAGAATTAGAACAGCTATCTCGCATACTATTATAGCCATGATAAAATATCTATGTGTTGGTATTTATTTTATTATTTCAATATTTTACTTTCGCTACCGAGCAAAGCATTGAAGAAAAAGTTGGGCAACTTTTTATTATTGGTATCAATGGTAAATCCCTAACTAGCACAACCAAAGAGCAACTTGATAAAATTAAACCCGGCGGCGTTATTTTATTTCGCCACAATATCTCGAGTCCCTACGGCACTTATAAGCTCAATGCTTCTTTGCAAGCTTGGGCAAACAAAAGCTCCCTCTCTCCTCTGTTAATCGGTGTTGATCAGGAGGGTGGCGTTGTTAATCGAATAAAAACTTATCCCAAAGCACCAAGCGCTGCTATCATTGGAAAACAATTAAATACTAATAAAATTACCGACTACGCATCTGCTCTAGGAAATCTTTTATACGATTATGGCTTTAATCTAAATTTTGCACCTGTACTGGATCAAACCACTGCTAACTATGGTGATTTTATTGGTACAAGATCCTTTTCACCAAATATGGGGCGATTGATTACAGCATCGAGCGCCTTTGCTAAGGGGTTAAAGTCACAAGGCGTTTTAACTGTTGGAAAACATTTCCCTGGCCATGGCAGAATTAGTGTAGATTCGCATGTATCTTTACCCAAAATAAATTTAGATGCGGATCAGCTAACTCAAACTTCGGCAAAACCATTCATACATCTCTATAAAAATAATTTGCTAGATGCTGTCATGGTTGGACACTTATCCTTTCCAAAAATTGATTCAAGCAGCTTGCCTGCTACATTTTCTCGTCCTCTTTTAACAGGTTACATGCGAGATACAATACTCTACCAAGGCTTAATTATTACTGATGATATTGAAATGAAGGCCGCAGGAATCAGTGAGCGCCCTGAAGAGCGAGCCGTTCTTGCGATTGAGGCCGGTGCAGATATGATCATGGTGGCTTGGAATCCTAAATCACAACTTGCAGCATACAAAGGTATTTTAGATGCGGTTAAGTCTGGAAGAATTACTATTCAGCGCATTAATGAGAGTATTAACCGAATTCAGACTGCGAAATCTACTATTAAACCCATTCAACATTGGACTACTATTGGTGCATTCAAAAATGCGATTCAAAAAATTCCATGGGCAAAAGCTGTCACTGCTATCAAATTACCTGATGTGAACGTAACGAGCTTGCGCACTAAATTAAGTGTTTATGAAGACTCGCGTGTCACAGTAGCAAGTGCAGACCCTGCGTTTTTAAAATCATATTCTAAATACAATAAAATTTTAATTCATGAAAACTCTGAAATTGATACGATTGAAGAATCTATCGACTCTAAGACTTTACTTGTATACCACAGCACTAGCCCTAAAACATATCGACTCTTGTCATCACTTTCTCCTAAATTAAAATCACAAATAATTGTAATAAATTCTTCTAGGCCCGAGATACAAGACGATAATTATTTTTTTGTGGCTAATTTTTTTGAGCGATCTAAACGCCTCGAGGGAATTGTTATGTCTGAACTTAAGAGCTTAAGATCCCCTGCTTCAAACAATCATTAGGCTTAATTTTTTTGCCTCATCCACATATGCACTTATTGCATCTCCAGATACCACCCTTCCGACTCCGGCTGGTGTGCCTGTAAATATAATATCTCCTGGT
>JAGRAL010000075.1 GCA_020434605.1 Bdellovibrionales bacterium | reverse complement strand
AATTTGTTCAAATAAAGTCTCATCATCTAAATCTGTAACATATCGGATGTAAGTGATAGGTATAAAAGATCCCATTCTAGAAATAGTAAGATAAGCTTGTAGTAATTCCCACGGATATAACTCAAACGCGCCTAAGCTTAGTGCGGGAACTGCTTTCATCGGAGAAGTAATACCAAAGTTTTTAGCGACTGTTACGATAGACTCTAATCCCGTATCTACGGCAAGCTTTGAGGTGGCGCAATTTAAAGAGTTTTTAAGAGCAAAAAACATAGGGATATTGCCAAAATACTTGTTTTCAAAGTTTTTAGGACTCCAGCTGTTGTTGTCGTAAGTTACGGTAAATCTTTCGTCAGGAATAATTGTTAAAGGGGTGTATGGATTCCCTTCATTTGTAAAACTCTCAAGTGCCGATAAAAACACAAAAGCTTTCATTGTAGAACCAATTTGTCGATGGGCCTTTAGTGCTCGGTTATACGGATAGTATTTATAGTTTGCTCCACCGATTAAAGATTGCACATAGCCGGTGACAGGATCCGCAGAAATTAAGGCTGCCTGCAATGGTTTATCTTCTTTAGGTAAGCGGTCTTTGTAGACAGTCTTGATTCGATCAAGACCGTATTTTACAGCTTCTTCTGCCGCTTTTTGTGCTCTTAGGTTTAGTGTTGTGTAAATTCTTAGGCCCTGTTCTTTTTTGATTCCAAGACTATCGATTTGCTCCATCACTGCTTCCATAAAATAAGGGGCAGGGCTTTCTAGTTTTTGCTCTGAAAATGAAGGTAAATCAGCTTGATTTGCAAGACTAAATTCTTCGCTGTTAATAATATTATTATCTCGTAGTTTCTCTAAAACCAACTGCCTTCTATTTTTTGCGTTTTCAGGTTTAGTAAATGGATCGTATCTTCCGGGGCTATTAATGATGGCAGCAAGTAGAGCGCACTCAGGTAGGTTCAACTCTTCCAACTTTTTACGAAAAAAATATTCGCTGGCGGCTCCAAAACCACGTACTTCAAAGGTTCCATTTTGCCCCATGTAGATTTCGTTGATATATGCTTCTAAAATTTGATCTTTAGAAAATTGTGTTTCTAAAAGAACAGCCATAACCAGTTCTTTAATTTTTCGTGTATAGGTTTTTTCGTGTGTTAAGAAATAGTTTTTAACCAGCTGCTGTGTGATGGTACTTCCACCCTGTGCTTTTCTGCCTTCAATTACATTCTTAATCAGAGCTCTAAAAATAGATTTTATACTAAAGCCACCATGCTCTAAAAATTCATTATCCTCAATGGCAAGTAAGGAGTTTAGGCAAAGCGCCGGTGTATCGCCAATTTGTACAGGGTGTTTTAAGATGGGGCGATTACCATAGTATTGTGCAAATAAGTGGGGGAGTAGTTCGATACTATATTTAGGACGTTTTTCCTCTAAGGAGTAAATCCACGTAACATCAGTTTCAGTGGCACCGATTAGATATTTTCCAGGATTTTCTGCCTCATCTGTTAGGTCAATGTATACACAGTAAGAGATATCGCCTTCAATTCCAGTTTGCAGTTTGCAAGAAGCAACATCTCTTTCACCATATTGCTCTTCAGCTAAAACTTTCTTAATGGTATCGAGTAAGTCGGAGTGATTGATTCTTTGAAATGTAAAAATTGTATCTGGAGCTGAGTAAAACTCAATAGGTGTAATGAGCTGTTTTTTTTGTAAAGAGGTTTGCATGGTGTCTTGCAACTTATAGACTTGGTAAAAGCAAAAAATAGCAAAAATAGCGAGCAGAAGACCTGCAAGTCCTAAGTAGGCCTTAGTAGGTAATTGTTCCAACTTTTTTAAAAAATCATGCCATGCTTTCATGCAGGTCTACCTTACCTTTTAACCTTTAAAAATACCACGACAATCTTAGCCTCGCGTCAAGTTCTATGGGATGCCTTTTTCTTGACATTAAAACACCAGAACTCATAGTCTAAGCCAATCATTTTTTAGGAGCTGGCAAGTGGCAAAAAAAGCGAAGTCTAAAAAGGCAAAATCTAAACCTGTTAAAAAGACCAAAGTTAAAAAAACAAAAGTGAAAGTGAAGACCGCTAAAAAAGCGAATAAAAAGACTTCTAAGCCAAAAAAAGCAGTAAAAACTAAGCAAAAGCCCGCAGCTTCAAAGGTAGTAACAAAAAAGAAGCTTACTACTCGTCCTTCGAAGTCTGCTTCAGAAGTTAAAGACTGGCAAATTTATTTAGCTCCACTTTACGACAGAGTTTTATTAGAAAAAATAAAGCAAGAGGAAGTAACTAAGGGTGGTTTGTTTATCGGGCTAGAAGCAAGTGCCTCTACTTACGCGAAAGCTAAAGTTTTAGCTGTAGGTAAGGGAGCGGTTTCTAAAAAAGGAAACTTACACCCCCTAGATGTAAAAGCAGGTGATACCGTATTAATTAGTTCTTATGCGGGCAGCAATATCAAGGTTAATTACCAAGAACTTACGATAGTTAGAGAAGATGAAATTTTAGGAATCATGGAGTAACAATGAAAACAGGTATACTATTTATATTATTATTGGCTACGAATGCATTTGCAAACTCAGTAGATTGGTCTGGTGTATACCGCTTTGAAAGTGTGTATGTTAAAAACATAGATACGGATAGTGATTCTAAAAACTATTTTTTACATCACTTGGTATTAAAACCTAAAATCATAGCGGCTGATGGATTACACATACAGGCTCGCTTTGACCTTCTAAATAATGAAGATGCACCTTATTCTAATTACTCAAACGGTTTGGGTAGCTTTTTAGGAAGCTCTCCTACCTTGGATGCAGGAAATCCGCCAAGCGAGGACAACTCTAGAACAATTGGTAATAACCAAAAAGTTTCTTATCTTAATGTCAGCCAATTGTACCTAACATGGGCGCAAGAGTACGGCGCATTGATAGTGGGTCGTGCACCAAAAAGTTTTGGTTTAGGTCTTACTTATAGTGCGGGTGATGGTCTCTTTGATCATTGGATGGATACGCATGACCTTGTCGGCTATCGATTTGCGATTGGAAACATAAACGTTATGCCTTACTACGCTAAGCTAGATGAGGGAGCAGTAAATAAAAATAATACTGAAACTCAAGAGTATGGTTTAAAGGTTGAGTACGCTAACCCAGAATCCGATTTAAAGTTGGGTGCTTACTATGAAGAGCGCAAAAACTCTAGTGGTTTAGAAAAAACAGGTACAGCCTATGGTTCTGGCGACACCACAAAAGATTGGGAAGGGTATAAACACCAAAACTGGAATCTATTTGCGGCTAAAGATTATGATAATTTTGGCTTTGGCATTGAAATCGCTTTTAACAGCGGAGACACAGGCGTTCTAAATAGCGTAGGCGAAAAGATAGATATCGACGCCTATGCAATTGCTACTGAGTTACATTACACAGCTAATGCTAAATGGTTATTTGATTTAAAGGCAGGTATGCTTACTGGTGATGATGCCTCTACTGAAAAGGTCTATGAGGGATTTATTGCGGATCGAAATTACCAAGTCGGTATGTTGTTATTTAATCATCCACTAGGTAAATTAAATGTTCTTAACTCTGATATGGCTGGAGAATTTAAGTCTGCAGATGTTGATAGTGCAGTTCTTAGTAACGCTATTTATTTTGCACCAGGCGTTCACTATATTATGAACGACCGCTGGACTTTAAATTCAAGGTTTATCTATGCAAAATTGGTTGAAGAGCCATACTCGGCAACAGATGCAAAAAAAGATTTAGGTTATGAAATAGATCTTGGTTTTGCATATAAACCCATTGATCGTTTTGAGTTGCGTTTAGACGGGGCGTATTTAGTTCCAGGTGAAGCGTTTAAAGGTGGAGCTCTTGATTATGACGATGCCTCAGTATACGGATTTCAATTAGGCCTTGCTGTTAAATTCTAAGTTTCTCTAAAAAGTGATGAGCTGGCTTATTCCAGCTCATCAAGGAGAGAGAACGAATCTATCTTAATTATCTAATTTGTAATCTAGAGCCAACTGGTGCACTTACTGTTTGTTGTGCTCTAGTAGAGGGAGTACCTAGATTAGATAAATCTAGTTGTCCTACTACTGCACCACCTACTGTAATGCTTGATGGGTTACCTGGTACGCTACTGCTAGAATTTCCAAAACCACTTCCTCTAAAGTCAATAGTTGTTGGAGTAAGAGTAGAGCTAGCACCTAGTTGTTGTGCGCCAGTATATGTTGGGTAGATCGATTGAATATTTA
>JAGRAL010000074.1 GCA_020434605.1 Bdellovibrionales bacterium | reverse complement strand
TAAGGCGTGCGGAGCTTTCCATGAAAGTTGAAATCTGCTTTCTTGAAACTTTGTATTTTTAACTTCAAGCCTAGGTGTTTTTTGAGTGGGTTCTTTTTTACGTTTAATACTTTTTACTCTGTAGGCAGGGATTTTTTCGAAGTGTTGTTTGATTTCTGGCTTTATTTTTTTTGATTCAAAATCTCCCGTAACAATTAAGGTCATGTTCTTAGGAGAGTATCTAGCGTTATAATATTCTTTAATTTTTTTAGGCGTTACTGTTTTTATAACTTTATCAAAACCAATCACAGGGATTCCGTACGGATGCTTTTTAAATACCGTCGAGAACATGTTCTGTGAAGCCACTCTAGATAAAGAGTCATTTGATCTTTTTATCTCTTCAATTACTACCTCTCTCTCATTGTCTATTTCTTTTGGATCAAATGTAGGATAGCCCATCATCTGGCTAATCATGTCTAAGGCAGTGCCAGTAAATTCTTTTGATATTGTGATATAAAATACAGTTTGATCAAACGAGGTATACGCGTTTAATTGTCCTCCTGCGCCCTCTACTTTTTGCGCAATCTCGCCCACTCCGTATTTTTCAGATCCCTTAAATACAAGATGTTCAATAAAGTGAGAGATGCCCTCTACTCCCTTACTCTCATCCGCACTACCAGTTTTAACCCATGCCTGCACTGATACTACCGGGGCCTTATTATTTTGTACCAACACAATCTTTAAACCATTTCTTAATTGATATTTTTGTAGCATAGGTTACCTTCTCTCCGTGGCGTTCGGTATTTATATACATTATCCATACTGTTTACAGCAGTGTTCATATTGCGATTTTGCAACCGCTTTGCATAAAAATCTTGATCATGACAATGACTATATTCGTTGTCTTATCAAAGAAATTGAATTGCGTGCAGGCAACTTAGCTCCAGCTAGCATCACCAGTATTTACTTTGGTGGTGGTACGCCGAGCCTTATGCAAACTAAACATATTCTAGATGTTTTTAAGGCTCTTGAAAAGCAGGGATTTAAAAAATCCGCCGATTGCGAAGTCACTATTGAAATTAACCCCGACACTATTTCTGGACCCAAGCTAGACGAGCTATTAAAAGCCGGCATAAATCGATTTAGTGTTGGTGTGCAAACTTTTAATGATGAGCACTTGCGTTTAGTTGGCCGCAAGCATAGCAGCAGCGATACTCTCAAAACTTTAGACTTATTATCGAGTAAACGCGTTAACTTTTCTGTGGACCTGCTATTTGCTCTACCGAACCAAAAAATAACGGATGTTTCTAGTGATCTTGAAAAGCTTTTGTCTTTTAAACCAAACCACTTTAGCCCTTACATACTAACTTTACCAAAAAATCATTTGTTACAAAAAAATCGCCCCATTGATGCTATACAAATAGAAATGCTTACTATGGTTCATGAATCACTTCGCTCGCACGGCTTTGAGCAATATGAAATTTCAAATTTTTCTAAACCTGGTTTTCACTCTAGACACAATCTTAATGCCTGGTTGGGCCACGGTTATTGGGGACTTGGAATGAGCGCTCATTCGTACCTTAAGCATGGAGACTGGGGGGTTAGATTTTGGAATCCGCCCACCGTTTTAGCCTACCAAAAACAGTTGAATGAGTCCGTGTCTTTGCCGTTTGAGAATTTGCCTAAAAATCAGGTAGAAATATTGCAAAAACACGAGGCACTTACGGATTATAATCACACTCACCTACGCCTTAAAAAGGGTATCGTTTGGACTGATTTAAAAAATGTTTTTGGTGAGCAAGTTTTAAAGCTCGTAAAGTCCAGTTTAGAACAAGAAAAATTGCAAAATTTGGTAGATGTCACCACCAGTGGAGCCAAATTAAACGAGCGCGGTATTCAATTGAGCAACCTAGTCTTTTCTGAAGTAACATTTCTGAAAGAAGACCTTCCCTAGCTTGACAGCTTTTAGTATGCTTCCCATATTGTTCAAAAAGGAGAGCCTGTGTCAGACGCAGAGAATAAAAATGAAGCCGATGCGCCAGAAGAAGTAAACGACTTGCCTGCTAGCGAATCTACAGAGCAAATCGAAAAACTTAACGCTGATTTAGAAAAAGCAAAAAAAGATCACCTTTATTTAATGGCAGAGTTTGATAATTACAGAAAGCAAGCCATTAAAGAGCGTTCGCAATTAATGAAATATGCCAACGAAAACCTATTGCGAGATATTGTTCAGGTAATGGATAATTTTAACCTAGCCCTACAAAATGATATTACTGCAGAAAACATTGAAAGCTTTGTTACCGGCGTAAAAATGATTTCAAAAGAAATGCAAAACACTGTCGAAAAATACGGAGTGATTAAATTAAAGACCCAAGGTGAGGCCTTTGATCCAAGTTTACACGAAGCCCTTGGGTCAGAGCCAAGCAGTGATGTAGAAAACGGTCATATTCTAAGAGTATTTAAGGACGGTTATAAACTACACGATAGATTGTTACGTCCCGCTCAGGTAATTATTGCGACAGAAAAAAAGGACAACTAGGATAAAACGTGGCTAAAGATGATTATTACAAAGTATTAGGTGTTTCTAAATCAGCGACGGATGATGATTTAAAAAAAGCATACCGTAAGCTTGCGATGAAGTATCACCCTGATAAAAATCCCGGAGACAAGTCTGCCGAAGACATGTTTAAAAAAGTTTCCGAAGCCTACGATGTTTTAAGAGACCCTGAAAGAAGAAAGCTTTACGATCAATTCGGCCACTCTGACCCTAGAGCCTCTGGCGCTAGAGGAAACCCTTTTAAGGGAGCTGGTTTTGATCAAAATTTTCAGGGCTTTCACGATTTTTACCAAGAACGCACTGCTGAGTCCTTTCAGGATATGTTTCAAGAAATGTTTGGAGATATTTTTGGTGGTGGTAAACCTCGCAAGCAACGAGGCTCTGATCTAAAATACACAATACATGTTGGATTTGAAGAAGCTGCTCGCGGATGTAAAAAAACAATCAGCTTTATACGACGCCGTGGTGGAAAAGAAGATGCAGCAAAACTTGAGATAACAATTCCATCTGGAGTTAAGGATGGACAAAGACTAAAGCTTGCGCGTGAGGGCGACGGTGGGGCCAGTGGTGGAGAGCCCGGCGACCTTTATGTGGTTGTGTCTATCCGTGAACACCCCCTATTTAGACGAAGCGGTAATGATATTTACTACGACCTTCCAATATCCATAGTACAAGCTATCATGGGCGCTACTATTAGCATTCCAACTTTAACCGGGAGCGCACAAATCTCAATACCACCGGGAACACCGTCTGGTAAAAATTTACGATTAAAGGGAAAAGGCTTTACTCCTGTAAGCGGTGGACAAACCGGCGATCTCTATATCAAAGTCCTGATTGACGCGCCATCCAGTATAGGTAGCAAGGCAAAATCTTTATTGCTAGAATTAGAAAAAGAACTTCCGCGCGGAAGTTTACAAGAAAAGTTTACTCAAACACTTGAGCAACTAAAGCGGGAGACAAAATCTTGAAACAGTTAGGCATTATATTTTTATCTTTGGTTTTCATTGTCTCTTGTACGACTTCACAGGTTTCTACGTCTCGTGTAAAAAAATCCGAAGCCCAACCAGCTAACGCGCAGTCTGAAACTTTATATAAAAATGCACTTTCTCTGTATCAAAAGAAAAACTATCAACAAGCCTTACAAAACTTGTCACAACTTGTTCGCACGCAACCCGATTCTGTACTTGCTGGTGAAGCACTTTACATGAGCGGTAGAATCTATGAAGACTTAAAAGAACCTAGCAAAGCTTTTGCTTCTTACTTGGCCGTTGTACAGTCTCCTTATTTTAGCGCCAAAGAATTTCATGCTCGACTAAAAGTAGCAGAGTCTTTATATCAAAAAGAGCAGTTTGAAGAATCGCTTGGTTACACAGAATCTATTATTAAGTCCGCCAACGTTCCAAAAGATATCCTAGCTAAGGCATACCTACTCTCTATTGACATATATTCATATAAACAAAGAAATATTCCCGTACTACTTGCCCTTATACAACTTGGAAAACTATCAGATTCTGTTAGCTCACAAGAGGCTTACAAGATGCGGGCGCTAGATTTAGTTAACACAAACCTAAACACTGACGAGCTTATGCAAATTGTTGGAAATCGCGAGTTCGAATTTGTTCGGGCTGCCGCTTTCTATAACCTTGGTAAAATGTTCTTTGACCAAAAAGAGTTTTCTCGTGCCTCTAGCTACTTAGAAAGCTGCAAAAGCGTTGAACCAAACTCTAAGTATGCTGACCTCGCATCACAAATCTTAAAACAAATTGAAGCCAGGTCTAAAACTGACTCCTACACTATAGGAGCCGTACTGCCTTTAACTGGAAAACTAGCGCCAATTGGTGAGCGAGCATTACGTGGGCTACAATTAGGTCTTGGTGTTTACGACAAAGATAGATCTGACTTCACTCTTTCTGTCATTGACTCAGAGGCTAGTAACGATGGAGCTAAAACTGCTGTAGAAAGACTAGTTGTTGAAGATAATGTCATCGCACTTGTAGGAAGTATTCTAAGTAAAAATGCACTAGAAGTTGCAGACAAAGCAAATGACTTGGGTGTTCCTAGCATTGCACTTTCTCAAAGAGCTGGCGTCTCTGACGTTGGGCCTACTGTGTTTAGACATGCGCTTACTAGCAAGATGCAAATCGAAAAGCTAGTTGATATAGCCATGAACAAGCTAAAACTTACTAAATTTGCAATTATTTTTCCAAACGATC
>JAGRAL010000073.1 GCA_020434605.1 Bdellovibrionales bacterium | reverse complement strand
CTGTTCTTATATTTTCATTTTGATGTTTAAATGGAACGCAGTTTGCTGTCATTGCTGAACAAGAGTTCGGACTGTATTTTTCTATATATATCTTATTGGTAGCAGAACCAGTCATTGTTGTAGCAACAAAAAGGCTGTTAACGTCACCTGCTAAATCAGTTGCCTTATTTAACCAAGCTCCGTCAGAATCTACAGGGTCATCACTTAGAGCTAAGAGTTGACTGTTTTGTAAATACGTTGTTCCACCGGGTGTCGACCAACCAACACTGCCAGAGCCACCAGACGCAACACCATTAGTACTGATATCATAAAAAGCTAAGTAGTTATCTCTTTGCGAACTGTATTCAGATCTATATACATTGTATTTAACAATCAGCTCTTCATAATAAGAAATATTATTCGCTAGTGTAAGTTCTAGCTGATTGGTAGCGTTATATGTTCCACTAATATTTACTGAACTAGAGCTGGTACCACCAGTAGTATTCACTGTTTCACTGTATGAAATATTCGCGTTAGCTGAGTCTTTACCTAGTATTGTATTAGACACCCCTGCTGGTGAATTACTATAGTCAAGCCCTACCTCAGTAATATTAATAAAACGATTTAAAACCAGATTAAAACTAAAGGCTGCCGGAGCAGTTTGGTAAATATATGTAGTTGATAGGTTGTCAAAAAGTATATCTTTAATCAAACCAGAGCTTGTTGACACGTTTGTTGATGAGGATACATTTAGAATATCGCTACCCAGTAAGTATTCGTTACTGTTTTCCACCCAAACCCCATAGTGAGCAGGAACTTTTAATTTTAACATTTTTAAGTTATTTGTTGTAATGGTTGTTTGTGATATATCAAAATCTTGTAAGCGTTTACCTAAAACTAAAACCTCATTCGTGCCTTGCATTTTATAAGTAAACTTAACATCTTCTAAAAACATAAAGTCAAACCAACCCGCAAAAACCGGAGCTTTAATCACTTCCATAGCAGGGTTACCGTTACTAGGTTGATAGTAACCAATTGCTGTACCTGTTAAATCGGTAGCATTGGTTGCACCACGAGTAAGTCTACCTGCTACACGCCCCTCCTTACCTGAGGTATTGATCGTCCAGCCAGCATCACCCACGGTAACACTAGCACTACCGCCATTAAAGCTCACTGTCTTATCCGCATAAAAGAATTGCATTTGATCTTGTTCATTTGAATAGACTAATAAAACTTGCACTAAGCGATTCGTGCCTGAAGGTATGGTCTTATTCATTACCATACTGGATGGCAGACTACAGTCCGAAACACTTCCTGAAGAGTGATCGTGACTGTATGGACACTCCCACTGTTGAAAATGTGTTTTTCCATCGTATTTAATATTTACTAAAACTAAGTCAGGATAATAACCAGCTAATACAGAATTGGCTTGCGGCCCTTTATTGATCTTACTTAAATTAAAGCTAAGCTCTGCTTCGGTTTCTACCGAGCGCGAGCAAGAAATCGTTAATCCTAGCGACAAAATAACTAATATAATTATACGTTCCATACCCAAGTCTTATCGGCTTTCATCCAGTTTAACTTAACGCAATGATTTGACCTGGCTATTGACTTAATTGTATCTGAGGATAATATTAGCGTATATTATGCGTATATTCAAGGTTCTAAATGGATAAAAAAGTAGACTGGTTATTATTAGATTTAAACTCTTATTTTGCTTCCGTTGAGCAAGAGTTAGACCCCTCTTTACGAAATAAACCCGTTGCCGTTGTTCCTACTCAGGCAGACTCTACTTCGGTCATCGCTGCCAGCTATGAAGCAAAAGCCTTTGGAGTAAAAACCGGTGTCCGCGTGGGAGACGCCAAACGTATGTGCCCAGGTCTTAAACTCGTAGAGGCAAGACATGACGCCTACATCGAATATCACCATGCTATTATCAAGGCCATCGAAACTTGCCTCCCCGTTTCAGCAGTTTTATCTATTGATGAAATGGCTTGTAAATTGATGGGCTCAGAATGCAATGTCGATAAAGCCACCGAAATCGCTCTAAAAATAAAACATACTATTAAAACTACTGTTGGCACACAACTAGGATCATCTATCGGATTGGCCCCTAACCGCTACTTAGCAAAAGTTGCCTCTGATATGCAAAAACCTGACGGTCTAACAATTTTAACCAAAGATATTTTACCGCACAGGCTGTTTACTTTAAAACTGCGAGATTTTCCTGGTGTGGGCGCAAAGATGGAAGAGAGACTTCACAAATTTGGTATTCGAACTGTCGAGCAGATGTTTCAAAAAGACGTTCATCACTTGCGCGAAGTCTGGGGTGGAATTAACGGCGAAAGGTTTTGGCATTGGATTCATGGACATGATATTGCAGACATCAAAACCACACAAAGTAGTATTTCACAATCCCATGTTTTATCGCCCGAGCATCGAAACACGCAAGGGGTCTATGCTGTTTTACAACGCTTAATTCATAAAGCTGCTTACCGACTCAGGCAAGATGGTATGTGGGCCACACACTTTTATGTAAAAGTAAAATACATGAATGATACAAAATGGGAAGCCAGTAGCAAACTGATTGAATGCCAAGATACTTTAAGTTTTATCGAAGCACTTGCAGCATTTTGGTCGCGTCAAAAATTTAAAGAATATCCAAGGCCCATTAAAGCAGCCATTGTTCTTGGCGGCTTAGTTCCAAATGAGTATCATAACCTATCGCTATTTGGTGAGGATAAAAAAAGCCAGCTCTCAAAGGCTATGGACAAATTAAACTCTAAACTAGGCAAAAATTCCGTGTATTTTGCTGGCATTCAAGACACAAAAACCGCTGCACCAACCCGCATTGCCTTTACCAATATTCCTGATGAGATCCTATAAGCTTTTAATGAGTATTTGATGAGAATAATCCTAATAAGTTTTTCTAGATTGTAGAGATAAAACCACGTAAGATAAAAGCATGAAAAGACCAAAACTAAATATTACCAATACTTTGTTTTTAACATTAACACCCATTATTTCTGTTCTGGGGCTTTATTTTTATTTTTCCCATGAAGTCTTTGAGTGGAGATATGTATTCCTGTTTTTTATATTTTATGTAGCAACAGGCATTTCAATTACTGCAGGATATCACCGTCTGATCGCCCACAGAGCTTACCAAGCAAATCCACTATTAAAATTATTCTATTTGCTATTTGGTGCAGCTGCGTTTCAAAACTCAGCACTTAAGTGGGCACAAGATCACCGCATACATCACAATAAAGTAGATACAGATTTAGATCCTTACAATGCTGGCCGTGGATTTTGGTTTTCCCATATCGGTTGGATCTTTTTTCAAGAAGATACAGAAATGACTTTTGATAAAGATCTGCAAAAAGACAAACTCATTCAGTGGCAACATCGAAACTATTTATTCATAGCAGTTTTTATAGGTATTTTTATGCCAACACTTTTAGGCTGGCTAATGGGATCTCTTGTGGGGGGCTTTGTATTTGGAGCTGCACTTCGTATCGTGTTTACACACCACTGCACATTTTTTATTAATTCACTTGCCCACATCTGGGGTAAGCAAACCTATACAGACGAAAACTCGGCTCGTGACAATACCATATTAGCAATCCTTACCTATGGAGAGGGCTATCATAACTTTCACCATAAGTTTCAAGGAGATTATAGAAATGGCCTTAAGTGGTACCATTTCGATCCAACCAAGTGGTTGATACAAACATGTTCTGCCATAGGCTTGGCAGACAAATTAAAGAGAGTTCCTGAGGAAGAAATTTTTAGAGCCAAGGTTCGCATGCAAAAAAAGCGTTTATTGCAAAAGCGCGATTGGAAGCATGAATACCTAGAAGCTGTTGAGTCGCTTCGTTTACGACTAGAGGAAACCCAACAAAAATTTCGTGCTTTAAAACTTGAGTATAAAAATTTAAAACTTGAATTAGCCTCGGCCAAACATGAAAAAGTTGAAGAAATGCGCCTACGTCTTCAAGTTGCTAAAGCTGAGTTTAGAGCTGCCTACAGGCACTGGAAACTCTATACTAGAGCACTAGGTAACAACGCCTAATCATTCACTAAGGAGCTTGTCATCGACCCCGTCATTATTACCATTATAGTATTTGCCCTAGTCATCTTATGCGTTGGGGCCTACTTTTTCTTAATGATCTTCTTTCCTGAATGGGTAGGAATCACTGGACCCGCTGCGAAAAAATCTATTCGGGAACACCAAAATGGTAGTGAGTCTAGCGACCACGATTTCTTTAGAAAATAAAAAAAATTTATAATTTCCTCCACGTCTCCCCCCCCTATTTTTTCCATGATTCATTAGACTAGCTACTTGGGCAGGGCCAAAATAAGCCCAAGACCATAGGTAATTACACCTTTTTAATGTTTTGCATTTACTTTGCCCAACATATTTAATAAACTAATTATGTTTAGTGCGTAGCGTATTATAAATAATATCTTGCGAGCTAGGCGCTTAACAAATTAGGATGCGGCATGACTGGTAAGAGTAAAATTTTAATCGTGGATGATGATCCGAGCATTCGTGAGCTCGTAGCGCAAAGTATATCTAGCAAATATCAAATCTTATTTGCCTATTGTGACCAAAGTGCCCTTGATATAGCTAACAGTGAGCACCCCGACGTTATCCTTCTAGATATGGCTATCAACGGAATGTTAGAGACCTGTAAAAAAATACGAAATACTATCTCAACTAAATCTATACCGGTGATAATACTAAATTCTAAAAGTGATTCCGAGTTACGTATTGTGCCTTTGAAAGTGGAGCAGACAATTATCTTGTTAAACCATTTAGCTCTAAAGAACTACTAGCCCGCATTGAATCTAGAATAAAGCGCACTAAAGACTCTCTTAGTTTTATTAAAAGCATTGTGACCTACGGTGATTTAACTCTTAATTTTGAAGAAACTTCTACCTATGTAAAAGACAGGGTCTTAGACATGGGACAAGTTGAGTTTAAAATTTTAAACTGTTTGATAAAACACCAAGGAAGCCTTGTAGATAGAAAGCTACTACACTCATTTATATGGGGTGAACATATACCGTCAGAGAGAGCACTAGATCCACATATCAATAGCCTACGTAAAAAACTAAGACATTCTGTATGTGATTTAAAAACTGTATACGGCAAAGGCTTTAGTTTGATCATCACGCAAGGTAAAGACGCATTTTAAACAATAATTAAAAGCAGCTTCCGCCAGAGGACAAAGTAACTGAAAATGTACCACTACCCACTGTGACATTTGTGGTATATGAACCTGCCGGACAAGAAAAATCAAATTGCAGCCTATCATTCTCACACAAGTTAATACTATCTAAATAATTCACTAACGTCCAAGCCCCCCCGTTACGACTATACCTACAAACGCAACTTGTACAAAAACTTGTATTGGATAAATCAAACGTAGCTGAAGACGGTGCGTTTGATAACCCACTCACTAATACCGTTTCACTGGTTGCCGTACATGTCAGCAAACTAATATTACTCATAGTAAAGGCCGGCGTGCCTGAACCCATAAAAAAACACCCATTGGTTTTTGTCACATTAGTTGGAAGACCCGCAAAAAATGAGCTCAATTCTCCAGAACTTTTATGAGGGACCATTACGTCTTTTCCCGTCGTATTACTTAGCCGGTCACAAGAACAAAAGCGATCAAAAGGTACTTTATTTGCGCCATTCACCAGCACCGTCATAGCGGGGTCGGCCTCAGTGGCCATACCTAGATTAGTAATAAGTAAAATCAGAAGTACGTACATAACAATGCCGTATCGGATCAATCCTCTTTTTTAATAAGAAAAAGTGACTCAAACTGAAACTCAAATATAAAAAAAGCCAGGTAATATTACCTAGCTTTTTTAATTTAAATCTATCGTTTTATACTAATACATCAATTCACAACGAGCAGATGCATTACCACAATAGACTGCATTCACAGATTTCTGGCATGCAATTTTAGCATTAGCTTCAGCAGCTATAAGAGTCGCTCCTTCACCACGGAACTGTCTGTTATGACCACTATCTGTAACCAAGCAAACAGCACCTCTAGCTCTGCGGTCCATATCTAAGTTGTTATCACATTTAATTTTACCAGATGTACAGTACACAGCATTTACAGTATTACCACACTCTGATTTTGCTTGAAACTCAGCATCCAGTTGCGATGAACCTACACCTAAAAAGGTTTTAGTGTGTCCACTGTCTACTACCATACAGCTATATACTACTGCAGGTGAAGGCCCAGGTACACCATTACCATTCTCTAAGTATTGTTCCACACGACTTAGGCGGCGGTTCAAACGATCAACATCTCTTTGCAAATCACTTACTGACCTTTCTAACCTGCGAACATCACCATCACGATCTGATCGTTGCTGAGCAACTGAAAGCGCTGGAGCCATTGTTAGAAGTACTAGCGATACTTTTAAAAATAACTTATTTACTGATGACATGAAACTCCCCTTTTAAATTGTTTTCTACTTTCCCTATAGAGGAACTAACTGTAACAAAAATAGAAAACAACAAAGAGCCTATGTTAAAGAAATTTTTATATGAGACTACTTGTCAGTGTTGGTATATGAGCTTTGAGAGCCATAACAAATATAAGTTTATTTTATAAAAGGCTGCATTAGGGCTAAAAGTGTAAGACATAAAAAAACCAAGCGCTTGGCTTGGTTTTTTTTATTGGAGCGGCTAATTCCGTCCAAGTGTAATCAAGTAGTTAGATCCTAATGGTAGGGTTTGGCAGAGTCAAACTCGACTTTTGATCGAAATGACCTTGCCTGCTTCACTCTGTGGCACCTGAATGCGTAATCCATCGGTCTGACCCTTCATGTTAATGCCGGCAGACCTAAAATACTCATCCGTTGTGCTCAGTTTAGCATGTCCCACGTTTTCCTTTACGACCCCCAGGGGTACACCGTCCACAAGTGCCAGCGTTATGTGCGTGGCTCTTAGCTGATGGTGAGTGACTTCTTTAATCCCAATTTCCCGACAAAACTCCCTGATAACATGAGACTGTTGACCTGAGTTCCAGTGATGACACTTTAACTCGATCACAAAGTCTGACTTGCTTAGGAGTTTTAATTCTTTGAGGGCAGGAATAATTTGCTGAGGTATCGCTACCACGCGTTCTTCTCTGTCCTTCAAAAAATCAACTATCCCTTCGCCAGGAATCATTTGTCGTCTTAAGTAGACAAGGCGCTGATCTAAATCAACATCCAGCCACTTAAGCCCTGCAAGTTCGCTTCGTCTTAAACCTAAAGAAAGTGAGAGGAGCCACACATTATAGTAAGGATGATTTCTCATCTTTGCTTCCTGAAGAAGTTTATTTGCCTCTTCGTGTGTGAGCGCTTCCTTTCTTTTCTTTGGCATCTTCCGCATTTTAACTCCAGTAAAGGGGCTGAACCTAATCGCTCCCATCTGAAGACCAAATGTAAACATACATTTGATTTCTTTAAGTAAGTGATTGGTTGATGAGCGGCTCATTTCTTGGCGCTCAAACAAATCCAACTGCTCCACCAACTAAAAGCGAAAGGGCTGCTAACTCTAGTTTGCTCGATGTAGTACGAATTCTGGAGATAACGAAAACTCCAACCAAAATATAACTCAATAAAAATACTCCCAAACGAAGAGATGGATTAGCTCCACCAAGAAATCCAAAAGCAACACCTGGATTATGTAAATGGGTTAGATCAAAAAAGTTAGGAATGATATTTTTAGTCCCATTGAGCTCAATTTGAGTTCTAACGAAGCCCTTTGTCATTTGGTCCAGAAATGCAGTAATCCCGATTAGCAAAATTGAAAAAGTTGTCTTAGTGAACTGGCTCAATCCAGCTCCAAATTTTTCGAAATCTTAAGAATTGCTAGAGATCCC
>JAGRAL010000072.1 GCA_020434605.1 Bdellovibrionales bacterium | reverse complement strand
TAGATTTATCTGATTGGTTCAATGATTTTTATAATGGTATCGGTAGCAGGAATTGCCGATCCATAAAATCGTATAGAGTGATTTTTCTCATAGTAGTCCCAACCATTTATAGAACTTTTAGGAACTAGCGTATCATTTACACTTACCTCAATCTTAGTGTGGTCAATGGACAATGAAAGAGGAAGTTCTGTTGCTACACGAAGACTAAGATCGCGGATCTCTCTCAGTGCCATCTCTGTAGGATCGCAATAACTAGGACTTGCTCCTTCTGTGATTTGAGACAAAAGAATTGTATGATTGGCAATGGATTTGCCGCAACCTTCTATATCAGGAACGATAGAATGAAGAATCCAACCTTGCTTGCTACCCGCGGGCTTCATTCTATCCAGCACTTCTTGCACTTCTACACTTGCAGTTAGACTTTCATCAGCCTTATCACTTACTACTATAATTACCAACAGAGCCTCTTCTCGCAGAAAGTTTTTATTTTCTTTACTTAGCTTTTCAAAGCTAAGTGCCCGAGTCAGGGCATCAAAACTTTTATTAGCTTCTGCACTTATAGGCGACGGTTGAATCAACTGAGAAAAAGCAGTCTGTAAATCCCAAGTCTCTCTATCTAAGACAGAGGGACTACCTATTATATTCCCTAGGTGTGCTGGGTCGTCCGTGTTGGTCGTAATTGCGGCTATATGAAAATCTAATCCTATCGATACGATTTTTGAAAAGAAGGAGTCCATTTTTTCTGCTATTTCTAATTTTTTAGTCATGGTATCAGAGGTAGCATCTAGCACCCACAAAATATCAATCTTATTGCTGTATCCAAGTATTTGTTCTTTTGTTACAGATGATGTCTTTGGCCCTAGCCCACCAGAACCACCGGAGCAGGAAACAAAAATACTTGCAGTAAAAATAATAAGACAAACCTTATGTAACAGATATCCTCCGAAAATCTACGCTGCTTTTTTTACAATCTGTTTAATCGCTTTTTTAACTTGTTTCTCGACGTGTAAGAACTTAACGCCGTAGTGAGTGATATTTTCTTTTTCTTCCTTACTAACCACTTCGCACTTGGCGTGAAATGGCGGGAGTAAGTGATTAGGTTTAAATAATATAGTGATGGATTGCCCAACTTGCAGGGAAGATGAAGAAATCAAAATTTTGCAGCCCCCCTCGCCAATTTCTAAGCTCTCACCCTTCCAAACCTTTTGATCGTTATGTATCAAAAGCGAAGAACCTAATGAGATTCGAGGGTATCGTCTACGTATACGAGGGGCATCTTCTTTAAGACTAACCATCTTAATTGCAGACGATGAAAAGTCTTCGACATCAGCAACCTTTTGCCACTCAGACATAGTCGCTTTCCAAACGTAATCGTATTCTTTTACCGACTGGTCTTGAAGCATCTTTATTACTTCAAGAAATGAGTATGGACCAAAACGTTTTTGGTCTCTAAGAACAAACCAATCGTTTTCGTCTATAACCACTTCTGTGTCTTTAATTTTACTAATTTTAGTAGGAGCCTTTTCTGGCAAAAACTCTAACAAAGAAACCCAGTCTTGAATTTCTTCCAAAAATACATAGTCGGTGGCCTGCAACTGACCACTCGCTAGCATTGACTTGATTCGTTCAATGCTGAACGGGCCCAAGGTCTCTCTGTTTTTTGATAAATAAAAAAACTTTTGCACATACCTTCATCGGATCTAGCGATAAAGGTCTTAAGACCTAGGTTGTATTTTTTAGATGTAGTACTTTATGTATATCTATTTTACAGGACAAAGGACTGCATAACGTCCAGTTCTGCAATAGGTTCGGCCTTACCTTAATGCACAGTATCAAAGAACACACACCACACAGGTAGTTTTTCTTGGTGGATATGATTTAAATTATGAGCCTCATTATCAATAAAGACCAAACCGGTTCCCTCGTTTTTACAAAATCCATGAACAATACGAAGTTTAAAACTATGGTCATCTTCACTAAGATGAGGCTTTAATATCAACTCACGCCCCTTAATAAGAGCATTATCTCTTACCAATTGCTCTTTAGTACCTCGCCCCATGCGGGCAACATCCCTACCGGTTAAAAAGATAATTTTAAAGCCATGGTGCTCTAGTTTTTCCATAAAGTCTAAAGCCCCGTCTTCGATTTTATCGTAGATTAAATACTCGTTAGAAAAAAACTTGGGACTCCAATACTCATGATAAACAGAAGAAAAGTCTTTATGTATGTTAGTGTGTCCCATTTGCTTTAAACAATCTACTGGATAGTACGCCAAATCAGCCCCAGTAATATCTTTTAGAATAGCTGTTTCTAGAGGGAAGATCGCTTGAAATTTAGGGTCACTAGCAAACTCACGAAATATCTGAATTTGTCTGCCAGAAGCATTATATAGTGTTGAATCTAAATCAATGACTGCTATTTTTTCGCTGTGATTTTTTAAAAACTGAATCGCGTCAGTTATAACTTGATTTGCTGTCAAATGTTTCATTTATTGAACTTTCTGTAGATAAAAGTGTTTACAAGAGAGACCAAAGCCCAAAAGCTAAATTGCATTACAAAGAACAACCAAAATATTTTTGTATCCTCTAAAGCTTCGCCAATGGGAAACATTAAAAAACACGAAAAATAGACTAGTTTACTAAACAACAATACCGCTTGATTTTGCCACTGAAAATATTCGACTACAAGAATGTGAAGGCCAAACAAGATAAGCCATAGCCAGGCAAGATGGAGCATGTAAACAAGCTGTTTTAAGCGGTTCATGATTTAATCTTGGCAGGAATTCCGACTACTGTCACGTTTGCAGGCACAGAATCTGTAACTACTGCGTTGGCGCCTACCTTAGAGTTGTCACCGATAGTGATTGCCCCCAATACCTTAGCGCCTGTGCCAATTACAACTTTATTACCAATCGTTGGATGACGCTTAACATCTTCAAACTTCATACCACCCAAAGTAACTCCATGGAATATTATGCAGTCATCCCCAATAATGGATGTTTCACCAATAACCACCCCTAAACCGTGGTCGATTACCAAGCGTTTTCCAATTTTAGCACCCGGATGAATTTCAATGCCTGTAAGAAATCTAGCTATCTCACAAAAAAATCTAGCAATAAAAAATAATTTAATACGATAAAAACAATTAGCAAATCGGTGTAGCAAAATAGCTTTAGGGCCTGGATATAAAATAGCGATCTCAAGCAAAGATTTTGCCGCCGGGTCGTAAC
>JAGRAL010000071.1 GCA_020434605.1 Bdellovibrionales bacterium | reverse complement strand
GAACTTCTTTATCGATATATGATCTTTCACGGTCACCAACAGTATCAGAAGCAGCTTGGATACCTAGTTCTCTTAAACGAACAACGATATTACCCATTTCGTTTAATCCACCCTCAGCTGTTTGAATCATTGAGATACCATCGTTAGCGTTACGGCCTGCTTGACGAGCAGATCTAATGTAACCACGGAAAGATTCTGAAATTGCTAAACCAGCAGCATCGTCGGCAGATTTATTGATTCTGCTTCCTGAAGCTAGTTGAGCCATACTATCTTGAATTTTTGTTTGGCTGCCAGACAGATTTCTCTGACCATTAAGTGCAGCAATATTTGTTGATATACGTAAACCCATTTAATACCCCCGTATTAATTTACCTCCTTGATTGATAGTCGAGCGACCTTGCTCTTATTTGTAATCATCGAACAGCATGTTGATTAATTACATCTATACTAACGGTCCTAGGGACAAAGTCTTGACGGTACTTGAGTCTAGAAAGCGTGCGATTCATATGTTTTTCAGAGTAAATTACCAGAGAAATAAATCCTTTCGTCTAGTAAGAACAGACCTTTATACAGTCAAAAACCCTGTGTTGTATTACCAATGTCTAGTCAAGTCGTACGAATTATTCTTTCATAAAACTTGTACAAAATTACTGTTCCTATAGATGTGTGTTTAGAGTTTGTTTTTATCTAAGCTCATAAAACCTAAGTGTCTTAGAGTCATTTTGTCTCTAACTCCACTTTGCTGGGGCTTAAATTTCCAGTATCTTATGCTTCTTAATTTTGCAAAAGTGGCTCAGATTTTAAAAAACATCGTGTTTAAATAATAAAAAAATAGAACTTTACGGGATGATTTCACTTCATCTTATATAAAACGCGTCCTTGTAGCTCGTAAAACAAAAGAGCCAATCTGATACTGAAATCATGGCACCTGCTTTGCTCTATATAATTTTGACAATTTAGGAGGTCATATGAAGTTGTTAGTAAAAATTTTGGTGTTAAGTTTAGTTGGTTCTGCTGCTTATGCTCAACAACATGGTAGGGGAGACAGGGACGATAGGAGACCTGGACAAGATGATGGCCGCGGTAGAGATGGAAGAGGGGATCGAGATAATAGAGGCGGAAGAGACGGCCAAGGAGATCGGGATCATAGAGATGATAGAGATAGAGACGACCGAGGAGATAGAGATGGCCATGGGGATAGAGACAATAGAGGTGTAGTTGGAGAAATAGGAAACACTAGCATCAGATGTCCTAGAAACTCATCTTTATGCGATACAAATGTTCAGTGGGATTCAAACTCAAGAACTACATTTGTTACCGTACAAGTTGCAAACACAATGGACCGAGTAGAGAGCAAAGAAAGATTGATGTCTTGTGAAGGAAGTTCTGGTAGCGCTCATGTACCTTGGATCCGTCCTAATGATACATACATTTTTAGATTATACGCTGGTGCATGTCCAAGAACAGATAATGTTGGAGCTCCAAGTGCAAGAGATCTACAAAATGAATTAGATACAGTAGTAATTAGAGCTAGAAGATAATCATACAAACTATATTAAGAAAGAACCCAACTATTGAGGTAGTTGGGTTTTTTTATGATCAAAAACAAAAATGCCTAGGCTACGTCATAACCTAGGCACTTTATATATCTGATAATTAACTAACTTATCCTAAAAGTTGTAATGCTAAAGATGGAATTTGGTTAGCTTGCGACAGAGTAGCTGTAGACATTTGTAATAAAATGTTGTTACGAGCCATCTCAGAAGTAGCAGCAGCCACATCTGTATCACGGATACGAGAGTTTGCAGCTGATAAGTTCTCTTCATAAATACCTAAGTTATTAGAAGTAGAAACTAATCTATTTTGTAAAGCTCCCAATGTAGATCTTTGCTCATTAATTCTATTTTGAGCTTCATCCAATGCCTGTAGTGCACCTTGAGCACCTTCTTTTGTGTTGTATTGCACATCTGATAGATTAAATGCTTCAAGAGTTGCTACGTTTTCACCAGCATTAAAAGTAATTCTGTCATTTGTATCATTGTTAAAGATACCTACTTGAAAATCAAATGCAGGGGAAGAACCATCTAATAACTTAGTAGTACCCCAAGTAGTAGTATCAGAAATACGTTGTAATTCTGCTTTTAGCTGTTGAACTTCTTTATCGATATATGATCTCTCACGGTCACCAACAGTATCAGAAGCAGCTTGTACACCTAGTTCTCTTAAACGAACAACGATATTACCCATTTCGTTTAATCCACCCTCTGCTGTTTGAATCATTGAGATACCGTCGTTAGCGTTACGATTAGCCTGACGAGCAGATCTAATGTAACCACGGAAAGATTCTGAAATTGCTAAACCAGCAGCATCGTCGGCAGATTTATTGATTCTGCTTCCTGAAGCTAACTGTGCTAAACTGTTGTTTAGGCTTATTTGGCTGCCAGACAGATTTCTCTGACCGTTGATCGCAGCAACGTTAGTTGATATACGTAGACCCATGATTATCCTCCTTGGATATTCATAATTCCTCCTTGATTATTCCCTTTTCGTTTCCTCTGAATTGGGCGGCATCCTAGCCTGGCTTTGATACTCATACATAATCCCCATGACTATATAAAGAAGAGTTAGTAGCCTTCCTGACTCTCATTTGATCTTTCGGGGTTGGTATAGGAATTCTTGACAGACTCAAAGTCTAGAATACAGACAGGAACATCTTTTCTTTTTAAGAGACAAGCATTTGCAGTACTATTGGCCTAAAAAATCCGCCAAATTTTTTGCTGTCCAGTCGGGTTCATCCTCCATCATATGATGTCCTGCTGTATCATGTACTACTAACGTAGAGTTTGGAATAGTGGATAGTAATTCCTGACTGTACTTAAATGGCGTAAGTAAATCTCTTTTTCCCCAAATGAGTAAGACCTGAGCCTTTACATTTTTAAGTTCAGTTGGCAGGCGTTTGTCTTTTAATAAATTATCAAAGGCTTTCATAAAGCAAAGAATACTGGTTCCATCGTCTTGGTAAGGGCGTAGATAGGCCGTCACATGTTCTCTCTCAAAGAGTTCTTTTTTATAGACTAAAAATCGTAGTAGCTGTTTTATAAGTCTGGCATTTAAGAATAAACGAAAGCGTCTACCTAGCACATTGATATAGCGCAACTTAATGTTCTTTGTGTGCTTAGGGTTTGTTGCTGGCGATAAGCCGACCACTTTTTTGTAATAATCAGGATACAATGCAGCCATCCATAAAGCGATGGCTCCACCCATTGAACTTCCGGCAAGGTATGCATCACGAACTCCAATTTCAAGTAAAAAACCGTGTAGTAAATTTGCTTGTGAATCCAAACCATGATCGTGCTTGGGGAGTTTTGAGCTTAGGCCAAAACCTGGAATATCAATGGCTGTAACTTTATAATTTTTTTCTAGCAATGGAATCATATATCGCCAGATGTAAGTAGAGGCACCAATTCCGTGTAGCAGGACTAGATCTCTACCTCGTCCACTTTGTTGGTAGTGAATATCAAAGTTTTTATATCTATGAATTTTAGATGACTTATACGGAAGTTCAGTAAGAGCGTAATTAAATCGATTTTGGACTAACCAGTAGATGGTAACTAAGGTTAGAATTAATACGGAAACGATTAAAATATAGGTCATTGTTATTAGGATGCACTTAAAAAAAGAATACGTCGATTTGCATTTGATAGTCTTGACTTTTTTCTGGGTGACCACAGATTGTGTATAAGGATGATTACATATGAAAATTGACAACTATACACAAAAAACAAAAGAGGCGTTCGACTCAGCTGTCGAACTATTAGACAAGAAATCACAACAGGTTATGGAGCCTGAACATTTATTTTTAAGTTTTCTAGAGCAAAAAGATGGTCTTTTTTTAAAGTTATTGGTTAGAGCGAATGCAAATCATGAAAAAATTCGCAATTTGATTGAGCAAAAAGTTAATTCTAGACCTACGGTTGAAGGTACAAACACTCAGTCAACGATCAGCACACACTTAGCTAGACTTATTAAGTCAGCGCAAGAAG
>JAGRAL010000070.1 GCA_020434605.1 Bdellovibrionales bacterium | reverse complement strand
CTTGGGAAGTAAAGAATCCTAAGTTAATCGGTGTACATTTAACAGGTAAGCTAAGTGGTTGGACATCTTCAAAAGATGTTATTTTAAAACTCCTAGATATTTTGACGGTTAAAGGTGGAACTAACTGTATAGTAGAATATTTTGGAGAAGGAACCGAGTCCCTGTCTTGTACTGGTAAAGGTACAATCTGTAATATGGGCGCTGAGCTAGGTGCAACCACGTCTATATTTCCATTTGATGATCGTATGTCATCTTATCTTGGCGTTACAAGGCGTGCTGATTTGGCTGACATCGCTGCGGACAACGCTGATCTATTGAAAGCTGATCCTGAGATTGCACAAGATCCTTCAAAATACTTTGACCAAGTAATAGAGATCAATCTTTCTACTCTTGAGCCGCACTTAGTTGGTCCTCATACTCCTGACTTGGCTCATAGAATTTCAAACATGACAGAAAGTGCTAGAAAAAATTCTTGGGATACAAAGCTTTCTGCAGCTTTGATTGGTTCATGTACAAACTCCTCATATGAAGATATCGGCAGAGCTACTCACGTTGCGAGTCAGGCAATTGAAAAAGGTATGAAAATTAATATTCCATTCTATGTTTCACCTGGTTCAACTCAGATTCACCAAACGGTTCAAAGAGATGGACAGATGGAATTATTGAATAAAGCAGGAGCTACTGTGTTAGCAAATGCTTGTGGGCCTTGCATCGGTCAATGGAAGCGTGACGATATGAAGTCTGGCACTAAGAACACGATAGTAACGTCATTTAACAGAAATTTTAGAGGTAGAAACGACTCTAATCCTGAAACTTTAGGATTTATTGGCAGCCCTGAGCTTGTTATTGCACTTGGTTTAGCGGGAAGAGTTGATTTTAACCCTTTAAAAGATGAGCTTACAGCACCAGATGGAAGTAAGTTTAAATTAGACCCTCCAACAGCTCCAGAATTTCCTGAAAAGGGCTTTGTGGCAGATATGAAAGGCTATGCTGCACCAAAAGGTAGTAGTGCAAATGTAAAAGTAGATCCAAGTTCAAGTCGTTTGCAGCTACTAACACCATTTACCCCTTGGGATGGTAAGGACGTGATTGATGTTCCACTATTACTAAAAGCTAAAGGTAAGTGTACTACTGACCATATTAGCCCTGCAGGTCCATGGTTAAAGTATAGAGGCCATTTAGATAATATTTCTGATAATATGCTTATTGGTGCGACAAATGCTTTCACTGGTGAAACAGGAACTGTAAATGATCCGTTTACGGGTGAGCAAGGAATTAATGTTTCTAAGCAGGCGCGTGCATATAAGTCGCAAGGCAAGCAGTGGATTATTGTTGGTGACGAGAACTACGGAGAAGGTAGTTCTAGAGAGCACGCAGCAATGAGCCCACGCTTCTTAAATGGTATAGCAGTAATTGTTAAGTCATTTGCAAGAATTCATGAAACAAACTTGAAAAAACAAGGGATGCTAGCATTAACATTTACGAATCCTTCTGATTATGAAAAAATTAAAGAAGACGACTTATTGTCGATTACTGGGTTGGCTAGCTTTGCTCCAGGTAAAAAGTTAAACCTAAGAGCTCTTCATGCAGATGGTAGTGTTGATGATATTTCATTAAGTCATACTTACAGTAAAGAGCAAATTGACTGGTTTAAAGCAGGTTCTGCTCTTAACTTGATACGAAAAGTAAAGGCATCACCTAAGAAAGCATCGGCCACAAAGAAAAAAGCAAGTCCAAAGAAAAAGGCTACTAAAAAGAAGGTAGCTGCAAAGAAAAAAGCGAGTAAGAAAAAAGTGGCCGCTAAGAAGAAGAAAGCTAGTACGAAAAAAGCATCTAAAAAGAAAGTAACTACGAAGAAAAAAGCGAGTAAGAAAAAAGTCGCTTCAAAGAAAAAGCCTACTAAGAAAAAGGTAGCTACGAAGAAAAAAGCATCAAGAAAAAAGAAATAAAAAAAGGACCCTGAGGGGTCCTTTTTACTTCCACCTAATAACTACAGGAAAACTATTAATGTTAGTAGACATATCACTTACAATGATTGGTGAGAACTCACTTAAAAATACCCATTTTATAGTATAGTCTGAATTACCTTCGTAATAACTAACATCTTCAGGTATAAAGGCTGAAAGCGGTTCTGGAGTAAACTTGATTTTTTTTCTGTTTGGTTCGACGATATAATCACTTAACTGGCTTGGTAGTAGAGTGTACTTATATCTGTTCTCATCTAGAGGAAGGGTTAGATTATAATCGTCAGCTCGGTTGATGTATTTGGCGACTTGAAAGTCTATAAATAAGTCTTCAAAGCTATCCCATTTTGATTTAATTACGGCTTCTAAGTACTCCTTCCAGTCACCGTAGGAGTTCCTTAAGAATTCTTTAGCTAAGTCAGCACCAATATTTTTTTGAATGTAATATATTAACAAACTCGCTTGGCCATAAAAAGAATATAAAGTTTGTTTTGTTAGGGTTTTAGACTTACCCAGTGTAGATAGTGATGTCCATGGTGACTTTACCATATGCCAGTCCATCATTGGCGATGAAGTGATAGATCCAAATGCTTTGTCCTCAAAGTTAAGGGCCAGGCCTTCTTCTAACCAAAATGGGATCTTATTTTTAGAAACATGCATCAGATAATGATAAACTTCATGAGCTAATATACGGCCAAAGACATCGGGATTTTCTAAAAAATTAGTAGTTACTTTTAATACCATAGTATCTTGTGTCTGATGTGACCTACAGAACAAAGCTCCGATCCCCGGAAGATACGCTATTTCATCACCAGCGTATATTAATCGAATCTGTTTTGGCCAAAACTGGTAACCGAAGTTATCAATAACATAGTCTTTTACTTTCATATACTTTGCTAAGAAGAGTGCAGACATTCCGTAATTACTTAGGTTATTAAAAATACTTAGCGGAGCATTAGAACTGTAAGTGTCGGGCTCAGTAAATTTAAATAACTTGTTCCCAACATACTTATATTCGTATTGAATAATAAGCTCATCAGTATCAGATATCTTTCTAAATAAAGAGTGAGTATTGTAGATATTGGTATCAATGGTGTTGCAAGTGTTAGATGCTGAGAAATCGGCATAATCACCTGAAAACACTAAGCTATTGGCAATAAAAGTTAATATAAGACCAACAAACATATGGTAATATATACCACAGAACGTTCCCTAATGTGGAACGTAAAGTTTATCTAATGTAATATTTATACTCACGTTTTTGGGATCAGCTAAGTTATAAGACTTCCCATCGAGGTGATTAAAGATGCAAGAAAATAATAATATCTCTAGCTATTCTCCCCCCCAACCCCTGAGTAGTCCGGATGCTCTTGCATCTTTGCCTCGAGTTTTTGATTACATTGATTTTAAAGAGTTCTTAAAGGACTACTATTTATTTAAGAAAAAGGTTTTACCTGCATTTTCATTTGGGCAATTTGCTAAGAAGGCGCGTATACCAACAAGAAACTATTTAAAACGCGTAATGGATGGGGAACGACCACTTTCTAATGAAAATTTACCGAAGTTTATAATAGCCCTGGATTTAAATGCGAAGGAATCCTCATACTTCGAGGCATTGGTGCATTACTCACAGGCTAAGGATCCATTAATTAAAAAGTATTATTTTGAGCAGTTAAGAAATGCTTCATCGGGTGTTAAGGGTTCATATATAGATGTTAACTCTGCTCATTACGAAATATTTCAAAATTGGTATGTGATTCCAGTTTATGAATACTTTTCACTTCCTGAGGCTTCACAAGATATTAAAGTGATTGCGAGACAATTTAAAGATAAGATCTCAACAAAAGAGATTAAAGACGCCATTGATTTGCTCGTTGAAGTAGAATTTTTGTGTATCGATCCTGATACGGGCAGAGTAAAAAAGAACGTTGAGAATATTAGATGCGAAAATGATCTGATGAATATGGCAGTAAGAAATTACCACCAAAAAATGTTAGAAATGACAAGCCAATCTGTAGCAACAGATGGCGTGAATGATCGTGATCTAAGAGCAATTAGCATTGCAGTGAACAAAGAGGCTTTTGTTAAAATTAAAAAAGAACTTGAAGATTTTATGAGACACTTAAATCAAAAATACTCCATGGCAGTTGCAGAGAAAAATTGTCTGGTACAATTAAATAGTCAATTAATTCAATTAACCGAAGTTGTAGATCAATAGTAAGAGAGGAACGTTACATGAAAAAAATAATCTATACATTATTACTACTAGTACCATTAGCAGGTAATGCGCATGGAACAGAAGAATTAAATTACGAGGTAACTCCTCTGCATAATGATGAAATCAATAGATCGAGCTTGTATGGTGCCGAGATTGGTAATGGAGCGGTACTAGGAGCAGACTCAATATTTTGTGAAGATGCAAATGAGTTTGAGGCATGTTATGCTAGTGTTCAGCGAACATTGGCTAGAGGAAAACGAGAAGCAGATAAGCTGGCTGTAAATAAACAGTACTCTGAAGCTAGGTCAACGCTTGTATTTGCAATGCGAGAAAGTGCGAAAAACTTGTCTATCAATTTTTCGAGCAATCGTGGTGACTTGTTAGGGTATTTAGCTAGAGGAGTTGACTTAGATAAAACTTTTAATGGTCTGTGTTTAAGCACTATGGAAATAGACGTAGCTAAAAGATGCTATAAATTAGAGGCAGAAGCTGCATATAGTTTTTTAAACTCTTACTTCTCAGTATTGCTTGATAATGCTTACATGCTAGATCTGCAGTTTTTAGTTCCTCTTCATAAAAATATTTGCAAACTTGGTGGAGACTCTACTGATTTATTTAAAATGCAGTTGGATAACTATACTCAAGAGCAAGTACAATTATTAAGAATCATTTTAGGGTATCCAGTAAATGGAGAGTCTAGCGGCGTAAACTTTTATAAGCCGTATTATCAAGTTAAGTTAGCGGGTAAATTATTCGAGTATATTTCGGAAGATCTACAGAAAAGTACGCTAGGAAAGTTTTTAAATATTTCAGTTAGCAATATGGTAGGCCTTGCTGAAGAAATAAGAGGCTCTGTTAAAGCTGGTAATATTGATATCGGCGCCGAGCTTGGAGATGAAGTGCGAGATGTGGCGACTAGAGTGATCTTGGATTTAGAGAGTGTTAAATACCGAGACAGTTCATATCGCGTAAACTGCAATACTATAAATCAACGCTAAAAAAATATTTTGTAGTTAGTTCTTTTTTACTATTGAAACTATAAATCTCTAAGGCTGGGAATAATGATTCCTGGCCTTTTATTTTTTGAGCTTTTACATAAACTTTTTTAGGGCCAAGCGCAGGTGATCCTTCAAAGCTAGCACTTAGTTTATCATTGGAGCCGCTAATGATAGTCATTTGTAGTTCTTTCGGCAATCCTTCAAATTGTTTGGATGTATCATTGTATATGCATCCCACCTTGGCTTTCATGTCTTGGGTGACTACTACATTAGGATCATCCAAAAAAAGACCAAATGTATGCGGGCAAGGAATATTAACCGTTTTTAACAAAGTCTCTACTTCATTTAGTTTTAAAGAAGTTTGGCTGTAATCACCGCTTAGGTCTAAGTAAATCAGTTTATAACTAGGCATTTTATCATAATAAACTTGGGCCTCTTTGTAGGCTCCTAGCTTTACGTATGTTGAAATTCCCACAAATAATAGAGCTGCAAAAAAACCTATAACAATTGATCGTACCATAAACATAGTAATGGTTTGCTGTTCTCAAAAAATCAATGAGTATTTTAAATGATTTTACAAATCCAGCCAGCTAAGTACTTTATTAGCATAAATAAGATCACCAGATTCACTGATATTTTGCAGGTCAGCGAAACTTGGGTGCTTTTTTAAGGCTGATAACAAAGCCTCTTGCTCTTGTTTGCTTAGCGCATTTTGCGGCATATCGATAAGCATAGTGAGCCTACTATTTAGTCCGAGTAAGAACGATTTCCAGCTTTGTTCGCTAAAGGTGATATGGTCGTTTATGCAAGTAACATTGGACATATTTGGTTTGTTAAGGACATTGATGCCTATTCCCACAAACGTATAGTAGTCACTCTTGAAGTGTATTCCCTCAATCAAAATTCCAGCCAACTTTGAACTATTCATATAGATGTCATTAGGAGCTTTTAAACTTACATCCATATTCAGTATGGTTTTTAATTGTGTTTGTAACAATAAACCAACTCGCATTGGGAACACCGAGCTGGGAGGAGATTTTGTGCGAAACCCCCAAGTAGCATATAGCGAACTATTATTAGATGTTGGTGTCCACGAGTTAGTGTTTCTGCCACGTCCATGCGTCTGTGTATTTGCTAGCACTACAGCAGGATAGGTAAGTGTTTCAAAGTTTTCTTTTGCAAAGTTATTGGTGCTATCAATTGTATCTTTAAAAAACACATTTGATTCTGATGAAAGAATGTTGCTACTAATTTTTCCTATTTCAAGCATTAGTTCCACACAAACTGTAAGCTGATATCAGCTGCAGGGGCAGAGTGAGTGATGGCCCCTATGCTAATAAAGTCTACTCCTAGTTCTGCTACACTCTTTACTCGTTCTAAGTTCATGTTGCCGCTTGCCTCTACCTCGATATGTTCGGGTATTATATCAAGCGCCATAGACATTTGATCATTGGTCATATTGTCTAGCATGATTCGTTCAACCCCTAAAGCAACGGCTAATTTGACTTCGTCTAGGTTAGTAGTTTCTACTTCAATTGGTTTTTGACTGTTAGATCGTACTTTTTGCACGGCATTTTTTAAGTTGCCGGCAGCTCGAATATGATTTTCTTTAATCATTATGCCATCACTAAGATTCATGCGGTGGTTAGTCCCTCCACCATCGACGACAGCTTTTTTAAAAAAATCACGGTAGAGTGGAAGTGTTTTTCTAGTATCTAAAATCTTAGTGTCTGTGTGTGAGACAAGATCGACAAAGCACCTAGTAAACGAAGCGATTCCAGATAAAGTTCCGACAAAATTAAGAGCGACCCTTTCTGCTTTTAAAAAGTTTAATAAATTGCCCTTCATTTCACAAATAACTTGGCTCTTTAGTACTCTTTGCCCATCTTCGAAATGAAATCTAAATTCGGTGTCCGGCTCTTGCCATAAAAAAGCTTCTTTTAATAAGTCAATTCCAGATAAAATTAGATCTTCTTTGGCTACTAATTTAGCTTTTCCCTCTATGTACTTTACACCTAAGGCCTCGGTAGTGATGTCTCCGTATGGTAAGTCTTCATGAAAGGCTTTGCCAATTAAGTCGCTAAACTTAAATTTATAGTGCAAAAAATTTTGGAATTCCATTAGCCCTCGAGGTCTTTAGTTAACCGTTCTAGCTCTTTTTGTATAATCTCTTTAGCTATTTCAGGCACTAATTTTCTTACGACACGCTCGATTACTTCGCGACTTTGTGAAGAGATGATTGCTTCCAGTTCGGTTTCACTAATCGGGCTTGCTGGTACAGAATGAGTCTCTTTGACTTTGCTTTGTTGTGGCACTGTTTGAGTGTCAACTGAGGTTTCGGTCGGCTTTTGTTGCCAAGTTTCTTTCTCTTCTTCAATCTCTGGTTTTAATTCGTTACCCCATAGAAAGCTAGAGGTATCAATAGACGCATCCTCTTCAGTAGAGGCTGGGTTTTCAAACTCGCCAAGTTCTTCAGATGGTAAATCTAATTTAAACTTTGCTATTGATGATGTAGGTTCTTTTGAAATTTTTTGGATCGACATCGGGGAAAAATCTTCTGGTTCATCATCATTTAAAAAATCTGGCACACCAGTAGTCTCAGTCGAGCTTTGTGTTTTAGATTCTGTGTTTGTCGTATTTGTCGATTCATTCCAATTTAAATCTGGAGGAGAAATGTGCTCAGCGATAGGGCTTGATTGGAGCTTAGGAACAAATCGCATAACTAAGCGTCTAAGGCTTTCCGCATCAAAAGGTTTCTCAAGCTTCTCATTAGCATTGGCTAGATTAAGCTTGTCCTGGTCAAGATCCATAAAGCTGTTCCATAGAAGTATAACAGGAACATTGGCAAAATCAGGGCTGGCTTTGAGTTCGCTGCACACTTCATAGCCACTTTTTTTCTGCAAAAGTATATCTACAAAGATTATATCTGGCTTAAATGATTTAGCGACACTAAGTACATCGGTGCCAACAGTTACATTGCGTAGTTCGACAGCAAAGTCTTGTAGAGTAATTTGAATTACTTTTTTAATTGTTGCGCTTTCATCAGCTAATAAGACGCGTAATGCCATATATAAAGTATTCGTAGTTTGTAGGTACCAGTCAACATCTGGGTTTCTTGACCAGTAGCGCAAGCAACTCTAGTATAGATGAGTGTTCTCCACCATCGACCGCTATATTGTTAAGATCTACTTAGGTTATTTGATAGCCTCACTAGTCGTATTTGTGACTCTCTTTTTGTCCGTCGATTTTATGACAAATGTGGCAAAGTTTAGTGCGAGTCTTGATGTCTTGCTAAAGTATTACACTCTACTTGCACCATCCATTATTTTTCAGATGTTGCCCATTGCATTTATTATGTCGACAATATTTTGTCTAAGTGGGCTTAACAAAAGCAATGAACTAGTAGCTCTGTTTAGCTCTGGTTTGAGTTTAGCAAGAATTAGTTTACCGATTGTAATAGTAGTAAGTATTTTTTCTGTATGTAGTTTTTTTGCCTCAGATATTATTTTGCCTAAACTGGATCAAGAGAAAAACCAAATTTTTTATTACGAAATAAAAAAGAAACCATGGTTAATATCTACGGTAAGACAAAATAAAATATGGTTTAGATCTAAAAACAGGTTGTTTAACCTACAATATTTACGAGCTTCTGATGCAAAAGCGCAGGGACTAACTCTGTATTATTTTGATGAGATGTGGAATCTATTACAGGTAGTGACTGCAAAGAATGTAAATATCAGAAAAAACTATTGGTTGTTAATGACTGGCAGAGTAACTCTTTTTAATGAAACACCCGGTTTTCCTCAGATTGAGTATTTCGGCGAAAAGACCATCGACACAGGAGAAGAATTTGCAAGTTTAGATGCAAACTTTAACTCTGCTGATATGATGACTAGTTCTCAACTAAGAGAATTTATAGATCGTAATAAAGAAGCAGGTCTAAACACATTGGAGTATGAAGTAGGTTTACACAAAAAAATTAGCTACGCATTCTCTGGTCTTATCCTATGTCTTTTAGGAATACCTTTTAGTGTAGGGGACAGAAGAAGTGGGGGCAGAGGGCGAAGTATCGGTATATGTGTACTGATTGTTTTTAGTTACTGGCTTTCATACTCTTCGGCACTCAACTTTGGTAAACACGGGGTTGTTCCGGCCTGGCTAGCTGCTTGGACCCCAAATGTCTTATTCTTTCTATTAGCAATAGCCCTATTGCTTAGAACTAAAAAATAGCCCAATTTCAATGGTTTAGAGGTATTTTAGACTATTCATTTAAGCGGTTTTCTGCTACAATATAAGATAACAGGAGTGCTTATGTCAGTTTTAGAGGTTTTAAAATATCCTCACCCTGTATTAAAACAGGTGGCAAAAAAAATAGATTCTATTGATCAGGACCTTAAGGTTTTAGCGAATAACATGCTTGAAACTATGTACAAGGCTCCTGGGGTTGGCTTAGCGGCCCCGCAAGTAGGTCATAGTATTCGTATGGTTGTTATAGACACACGCCCAAAGGATGATGATGGTAATTTTACCGACGAAGATATGACAGAACTTGAAAAGGCTGTGACTTATCCATTAGTGCTTGTGAACCCAGTAATAACTAAAAAAGAAGGAACGATTAAGTGGGAAGAGGGATGCTTAAGTGTTCCAGGTTATGTAGAAGAAGTAGAGAGAGCCGCTTACGTAGAAGTTAATCACAGTACTATAGATGGTGAGGAAGTGACTTTAAAGGCAGATAGCTTGCTTGCAGTTTGTGTACAGCACGAGATTGATCATCTTGATGGCAAAGTCTTTATTGAACGGCTTAGCCAATTAAAATTTGATCGCATCCGCAAATTAATTAAAAAAAATGGGTACGACCAACCAGAGGCATGAATTGAGTAAAGTTAGAATCGTCTTTTTAGGGACAGCTGATTTTGCTCTTCCTTCGCTGCAGATGCTATGTTCAGATGAACATTACGAGGTGGTTTGTGTCGTTACTCAACCGGATAAGCCAGCGGGCAGAAAATTAGAATTGACAGCAAGCCCAGTTAAAAAACTAGCACAAAGCTTAGAGATACCAATATACACTCCTGCAAATATCAATACTGAGGAAGCAATAAACTACATTAAGAAGCTTCGCGCTGAGGCTGCTGTCGTTGTAGCTTACGGACAAATCCTATCTGAAGATATAATATCACTTTTCCCTAAAGGTGCTGTTAATCTTCACGGAAGTTTGCTTCCTAGATGGAGGGGAGCAGCTCCTGTTCAGAGGGCTATTTTTTACGGCGATAGTGAGTCAGGTGTGACCTTGCAGAAAATTGCATTAAAGCTAGATGCAGGTGATGTATTGGGTGTGCGAAAAGTTAGTATTACAGATGGAATGGATTCGCAAGAGCTGTACGATAAATTAAAAAATTTTGGAGCAGATCTTTTACATATTGAGTTTATGGACTACATTCGTGGTAATTTGACTGGTATTAAGCAAGATACTTCACTTGTGACGATAGCAAAAAAGATTAAAAAAGAAGAAGGTCTTATTGATTGGAATAAAAACCAATCAGATATATGGAATCAATACAAAGCTCTTAAGATGTGGCCAGGTGTCTGGACAATCGTAAATAATAAAACTCTTAAAATTCATAAAATGGAAAAGGTTAAAAGTAGTGGAAAGCCTGGTAAAGTTATCTCTAAAGATACTAACGGCCTAGTCATTGCCTGCAACGATGGAGCTTTTAAGCTTTTAGAAGTACAACCAGAATCTAAAGCAAAAATGCAGATTAAGGATTATTTAAACGGATTTGAGATTCCAGATAATTTATAGCGGGGGGCTACATGTTATTATTTATTGCTGCGGTACTATTTTCATTTGGATCAGATATTGATGAATTGATCAGTGATAGTAATATCAAATTTAATTCTACAGATAAAACATTTGTGGTTGAAGGTAATATTATTAATTACAATGTAACAAAAGATCCCTCTATTGTTTCAGCAAAAGATGGAAGCGCATATTACCAATATTCTGTGGGAAGTGCTGGGGGAGAGGCTTTATACAAAAAAGTTAAAAACCTCGATGGTACCTTCACAACTAGCCGTTACAAAGTGGATAGCGAAGTGGTTCGTTCAATTACTGAATGCAAAACAGTCACTATTCCGGGTTACATCTATAATACTACAGAAAATCGATGCATCTATTTAGACTACGAAGCTTGTAATAATTTAAACAATAAAGAGATAAAATTATTAGAAGAGGGGACTCGTTCTAAGATTGATGGTTTGGTACGTCTCGACGTAGTGTTCACTGAAGGTGATGCTAAAACAGGCAAAAACTATCGAAGTAGACAAGCGACGAAGGCTCAAGCGGCACAAAGGAAAATCAGTGAAATTTTTAAAGGTGATACAATAGACCTTCTAAGGCGTGGAGTCGAGCCAAGCGAAGTAAATATGATGGTTCGTAAAATTAAGAATAGCTGTGAGCAGCTCACTGGCGCAAAAAGTTTTTTTAACGTGCCTCCTAAAGCGCCTGCTGCACAATAGTTCTAGTTTGCATTTCTGTCGTTGACTGCCTATGATGCCCCCAAATAGGCGGTGGATAGATGTTAAAATTCAAAAAAAGTCCTAAGTATATATCACCTAGTATTTTGTCCGCGAACTTTGCAGATTTGCAAACAGACATTAAGAATGTCGAGACTGCTGGTGCAGATATGCTTCATATTGATGTTATGGATGGTCACTTTGTACCAAACATCACTATCGGGCCAGTAGTATTAAACTCTATTAAGAATGTTACCAAATTACCACTGGATACGCACCTTATGATCACGGACCCAGATAAATACGCAGAAGCCTTTATTAAAGCAGGCTCTCAATATCTTACTTTTCATATAGAAGCATGTAAAAGCCCAGGAGCACTGATTGAGAAAATTAAAAACCTAGGAGCTAAACCGGGATTAAGTTTACGACCTGGGACTCACATAAAAGATATTATTCCATTCTTGCCAGAAATTGATTTGGTTTTAGTTATGACAGTTGAGCCTGGCTTTGGTGGACAAAGTTTTATGGCTGATCAGGTAAATAAAATCAAAGAGCTAGATGCATTAAGAAAAACACATGGTTTTAAATTTTTAATATCCGTAGATGGTGGGATTAATGCAGAAACAGCAAAGGTATGTGTTGAAGCGGGAGCAGATATATTAGTGGCTGGTAGTTATGTTTTTGGTAATAATCCAGCGAGCGCGATTAAAAATTTAAGGATGTTATAAGTTATGATTGAAATTAGTGGTAGTGATCTGAAAATCAATGATGTTTGGCAAGTTTCTCAGGGAGCTAAGGTTTCACTGAGTGAGAAGGCAAAAGAAAAAATACTTCTTTCAAGATCGTACATTGAAAATAAAATTAGCACCGGAGATGCTATCTATGGTGTGAATACTGGATTTGGAGCATTTTCATCTGTTCGTATTACTGATAGTGATATTGAAAAACTACAGTTTAATCTCATTCGTTCACACTCCACGGGGGTTGGCGAACCATTTACAGTAGCTCAAACTAGAGCAATTATGGCTCTTCGAGCTAACGCGCTAGCCACAGGCCATTCGGGAGTTAGATTAGAGGTCATTGAGACAATTTTAGAGTTTATGAATCAAGATGTGATTCCAGTTATTCCTCAACAAGGGAGTGTGGGGGCAAGTGGTGATTTAGCTCCACTGTCGCACTTAGCACTGGCGTTGATTGGTGAGGGTGAGGTTTGGAGTGATGGAAAAGTAGCAGCAACTGATCTGGTTTTAAAAAAGAAAAACATACAGCCTTTAGTTTTAAAAGCAAAAGAGGGATTGTCTTTGATCAACGGTTGCCAAGTAATGACTGCTGTAGGATTGCTGGCTACCTATGAGTCTAGTCGATTTGCGAAGCTGATGGATGTCGCAGGAGCCATGTCTTTAGAGGCTCTGCAAGGTTCACGCAAAGCTTTTGACCCTTTAATACCTGCAACAAGACGACATCCTGG
>JAGRAL010000006.1 GCA_020434605.1 Bdellovibrionales bacterium | reverse complement strand
AACTATAAGCCCGGAAATACGGCCTCTGAATTTCAAGACTCAGTTACAACATCATTTGTAGGTAATAAAATGATAGTAACTATTGATGATGGCAGAATTCCAATGAAGGCAGCAAAATCACTTCCCGAGAAAAAAACAATAAATGTGGTTAAGGTTGAGGATTTAACGGGTGAATCAGAAGAAAATATAAACCTTGCTGACCAAAATACTGTCGCTGTAACAACAGAAAAAGTTGAATCAACGGACAACAAAATCGAAAAAACTGAAGAGGCAAAAGCTGTAAATATAGTTACTGAAGAAGATATTCCTGTTCTTCAAACTTTATCAGAAAAAGACACTAAAAAATCAGGTTCTGCGCTGTTTAGAATAATTAGCAGCTTCGTGATTCTTGGATTGTTTGCCTTTGGTATGTATTTGCTTAGTAGAAGATGGGCAAAAACAAAATTAAAAAATCCCCACACACATATTAAAGTATTAACTCAACATTACATTGGCCCTAAAAAAAGTTTAGCAATTATTAGAGTAGCAGGGGAGTCAATTTTGATTGGTGTTACAGAGAATAATATTAATCTAATTAAAGAATTGTCACTTCTTGATGACGATATTCCGCAAACTGTACCGGATAACTTTAATGTAAGCATGGATGAAGCTGATCAAGGTCTTGAACATGATGAGCGGTTTGGAAAAGAACAAGATAACTTTAGTATATCAGGCATTAAAGATATCGTAAAAACTCGCCTCAAAACAATGAGGGATTTGTGAAAAAATATATATGGCTATTGCCGATTCTATTTTTTGCAAGTGAGGCATTTGCTCAAGTTACGTTGCCAAATGTTAATATTGGCATGCAAACGTATTCAAAACCTGAGGACGTTGTAAACACTATAAAAATATTAGTGATGCTAACCGTTCTTACGTTGGCCCCAGCTTTCATGATTATGATGACGGGGTTTACTCGAATTCTTATAGTTTTGTCATTTTTAAGACAAGCTTTGGGTACTCAGCAAATGCCACCTAACCAAATGTTAGTTGGTTTAAGCCTATTCTTAACTTTTTTTATAATGAATCCATATTTTACAGAGTTAAATACAAATGCGATTCAACCGTATTTAAAAGGTAGTATATCTCAGGACCAAGCTTTTGAAAATGGTATGGCTCCAATGCGTAAGTTTATGTTTAACCAAACAAGAGATAGCGACTTATCGCTTTTTGTTAAGCTATCAAAAATGGAAACGCCAAAAACTCGTGCGGATGTACCAAGTACAGTTTTAATTCCATCATTTATTATATCTGAGTTAAAAACCGCATTTCAAATTGGTTTTATAATCTATTTACCATTTTTAGTAATCGATATGGTTGTTTCCAGTGTCTTGATGGCAATGGGTATGATGATGTTACCGCCAGTAATGATATCCTTACCGTTTAAAATTATGCTTTTTGTTTTAGTAGATGGTTGGGGATTATTAATAGGCTCAATGGTTAAAAGTTTCGGGTGATAAGATATGAATGAAGATATGGTATATTTTTTAGGAAAAGAAACTATTAAGGTGGCAGCAATGATAGCCACACCACTGCTTTTATCATCTCTTGTGATAGGTTTGTTGGTTAGTATTTTTCAGGCTATCACGCAGATCAATGAAGCTACCTTAACGTTCATTCCTAAGATTTTAATTATTGCAATTGTTTTAGTATTATTGGGTCCCTGGATGTTGGATGAGATGACTCGCTTTACGGTTGAGTTGTTTGACAATATTGCTACTTACGTGAGGTAAAGTGGATATTTTTCATTTTAATGAAATTGAAATGTTAGCTTTCTTACTAGTTTTAGTAAGGGTATCCGTATTTTTTGCGATGTGGCCAGTGTTTGGCGTTTTTGCGGTACCTGCATTTGCTAAGATTTTAACATCATTATTAGTAAGTATTTTATTGTTTCCAACGGTTGCATGGAAGGAGTTAGGTGAAACACTTAGCTCGAATATGATTATCATCATGGTGGTCAGAGAAGTATTTGTGGGATTGATTTTAGTTTATATTGGACGACTACTATTTTTTGCGGTTAATATTTGTGGTCAGTTGGTTTCAATGTCATTGGGTTTATCAAGCTCTGAAATTTATAACCCAACAATGGACTCCAGAGCCTCATCGATTGAGCAATTTCAAATGATGATTGCGTCACTAGTTTTTTTAGCATGGAGTGGACATCATATTTTTATAAAAGCAATGACAGAAAGCTTTACAATTATTCCTCTGTCTAGCACTTTCATCAATTCTGTAAGTCCAGAGACGATTGCTAATTTAGTGCAACAAGTGATGACAGTAGGAATACAACTATCTGGTCCAGTGATGGCTGCGATATTCTTTATGAATGTGGCTTTAGGGCTTGTTGGTAGAGCGGTTCCACAAATCAATATTTTGATAACAAGTTTATCGGCAAACATTGCAATGGGGCTATTGATTGTGTTGATAAGCATTCCGGCATTTATTTTTGGTTTTAAATATTTTGTTAACGTATCAGGTATTAACTTATTTGCAGTATTAAAGACGATTTAAAGTTCTAGGAAGGAACTATGGCTGAAGAGGGCGGCGAAAAGACGGAAGAAGCTACATCGCAACGGAGAGAAGAATTCCGTAAGCGTGGGCAAGTAGCGCAATCTAGAGAGATTGCTACGTTTCTATTGCTATTGGGTAGCGCCCTCACTTTTTGGGCAACTGGCAAAATGTTATTACATCATGCTACCGATTTATTCGAAAATTTCTTCTCAAATTATATTGTTACTGCTGCTCGTAGCGGGGATTACTCAGCGGCGGCGCTTTTTGCAGTTAAAAAAGGTGCTTTAATTATCGGACCACTCCTAGGAATGGCTCTTGTTGTCGGCGTGTCTTCTACGTTATTGCAGGTAGGTTTTGTTTATAACGAAGAGGCTTTGCAATTAAAATTAGAAAGATTGAATCCAATTAATGGTTTAAAAAGAATATTTAGTCTACGTGCAGTTGTAGATGGGTTAAAGTCGTTGTTAAAACTAATTCTTATCACAAGCATCGTATATTTTATTGTAAAGAACGAAGTAAAACATATCAGCGTACTTGTTGAATACAATATGTCTCAATTTTTATCGTACTTTGGCATGATTGCTTTTAAGCTCCTTGGTGCTGCCACTCTATTTATGGGTGTACTAGCAGTTCTTGATTATGGCTACCAGAGATGGGAGCTAGAAAAAGAAATGAAGATGAGTAAGCAAGAGGTTAAAGAAGAAAATAAAAACCGAGAAGGTGACCCTTTAATCAAAGCTCGTATTAGACGTGTTCAAAGAGAAATGGCTAACAAGAGAATGATGACTGAAGTGCCAAAAGCAGATGTTATAGTTACTAACCCTACGCACATTGCAGTTGCTCTTAAATACCAAGCGGGAATGGCAGCTCCAGTGCTAATTGCTAAGGGTGCGGATTTGATTGCAGAAAAAATCAAAAAAATCGCTAAAGAAAATAATATCCCAGTGATTGAAAACAAACCTCTAGCGAGGGCTATATTTAAAACATTAAAGATTGGTCAGTTGATACCAAGAGAACTATTTAAGACTGTGGCAGAGGTATTGGCCTATGTTTATCGTCTAAAAAAGAAAAAGAGGAATGCATAGATGGATAGTATATTTCAAATGCTTAAGGGACTTGAGCGCTATTCAAAGTACACAGAGCTAATTGTTGGGCTAGCAATGGTGGGAATTATTGGGGTAATGATTTTCCCAATGGCACCATGGATGCTAGATTTCAGCTTAGTAATGGTTATCATGATAAGCTTATTAGTTTTAATCTTATCTATTTATTCTGAAAGGGCTCTTGATTTTAGTGTATTTCCGACAGTTCTTCTAATGGCCACCTTATTTAGGTTGGCGCTTAACGTTGCTACGACTCGTTTAATTTTAAAAGATGGTCATTCAGGTGCAGGCTCCGCCGGTCATGTGATTGAGGCCTTTGGTTCCGTTGTCATCGGCGATAACTATGTGATTGGTTTCGTTGTATTTACGATTCTAGTAATTATTAACTTTATCGTAATTACCAAAGGTTCTGGAAGGGTAGCAGAGGTTGCGGCCAGATTTACATTGGACTCTTTACCAGGTAAGCAGATGTCGATCGATGCTGATCTAAACGCTGGTTTAATTAATGAAGAGATGGCAAGAAAGCGTCGTCAAGAGATTGAGCAAGAGGCCGATTTCTATGGAGCTATGGACGGTGCCAGTAAGTTCGTCCGTGGTGATGCTATTGCTGCGATAGTTATTACTATAGTAAACGTAATTGGTGGTCTATTAATTGGTGTGTTGGATAAAGGACTTGATGTAGCCCAGGCAGCAAAAATTTATACAATGCTAACGATAGGTGATGGTCTTGTAAGCCAGATTCCAGCTCTAATTATATCTACAGCAGCTGGTATTATCGTTACTCGTAGTGGTTCTGCAAAGAGCAACACAGGAAATCTAGTTACTAAGCAATTAACATCAAATCCTAAAGCTATTTATATGGTTGCTGGTATGTTAGCTGTAATTGGTTTGATCCCTGGACTCCCATTGTTTCCATTTTTTACTATGGCAGCAATTGCTTCAATGGTTGCTTGGAGTGTTCAAAGATTTCAACGAGAAGCTATTGAAAGAAAACGTAAAGAAGAAGCTGATAAAGCACAAGCTCCTGATAAAGAGAAAGTTGAAAACTTACTTCCACTTGATTTACTTGAGTTAGAAGTAGGGTACGGGTTAATCAGTGTTGTTGAATCCGAGCAAAGTGGTGATCTTCTTGAGAGAATAGTAAGTATTAGAAAACAATTTGCACTTGATCTAGGAATTATTGTTCCAAGTATTCATATTAGAGATAATCTGCAGTTGCAACCTGGCGAATACCAATTATTGATTAAGGGTAATAAAGTAGCTGGTGGTACATTAATGCCAGACAACTTATTAGCAATGGATCCAGGTAACATCACTCGTAAAATTGATGGGGTACCTACCAAAGAACCTGCTTTTGGTTTGGATGCTATTTGGGTATCTAAATCACAAAAAGAAGCTGCCGAACTTAGTGGTTACACTGTAGTTGATTTACCTACAGTTATTGCAACTCATATAACTGAGATTATCAGGTCTCATGCTCACGAAATACTAGGTCGACAAGAAGCAAGTAACTTAATCGATAACTTCAAAGCTAATTATCCAAAAGTTGTTGATGAACTTATACCAGAAATTTTATCACTTGGAACCGTTGTCCAAGTTCTTCCGGGACTACTAAGAGAGCAAGTTTCAATTAGAGACTTACGAACTATTTTTGAAACTCTTGCAGATGAAGGTCCAAGATCGAAAGACGTTGAAGTGCTTATAGAAAATGTAAGAAAGAGACTTTCTAGAAATATAACAATGAAATACAGAACGGATGATGGATCACTTACCGTATTGTCACTATCTCCGCACATTGAGGAGTTGATTTCAAACTCATTGCTACAGACCGAGCAAGGAGTCCAATTAGTGATGGATCCTAGAATGGCTCAATCAATTATTACAGAAATAGCAAAAACAATAGAAAACACACCAGAAGTAGCGGCACAGCCAGTGATTTTAACCTCACCTAGTATTCGCCGACACTTACGTAAGTTGTTAGAAAGATTTATTCCGCAAGTAGCGGTGCTTTCTCATAATGAAGTAAGTCTTGATGTGAACGTTCAATCTGCTGCGATTGTGGAGGTTGCAAATGCAAGTTAAG
>JAGRAL010000069.1 GCA_020434605.1 Bdellovibrionales bacterium | reverse complement strand
AACAGAGTTGGTTTCGAGATGAAACTTTCTTAGGTTTGTATGGGGAAAAAGAAAAAGAGTACCGCTCAGGAAAAGTGAAACCATTCTTATCAGAAGAATTATTTAATGAGATTTTAAAATACGTTGGTAAAAAACAAGTTTGGGAAATCACAGAAGACGATCTTTCACAGATCGAAAAAATTATGTTGGCCCATGGTAAAAAGAACAACGTATGAGTTTAAAAGTATTTGAATACAAAAACTGTAGCACATGCAAAAAAGCTTTAAAATTTTTAGATGCTAATAAGATTGCGTATACGACAGTACCTATTGTTGAAGAACCTCCGAGTATTTCTGATTTAAAGAAAATGCTTGGATATATTAAGAAACAGGGTGGAAGTATTAAAAATCTATTTAATACTTCAGGTGTTCAATATCGAGAATTAAAAATAGCAGACAAACTAAAATCAGGCTTATCAGATGAGGAAGCCCTACAGCTTTTATCTAAAAATGGTAAGTTAATAAAACGCCCATTTGCATTAACAAAAACAACGGGCGTCGTTGGCTTTAAAGAAGAAGTCTGGAAAGCGAATTTAGTTTAGCGAATGCTTGGGTCGTACTTCGAAGACGGCTTGCAATTGGTAAACTTGGCGATTGGCTTATACGTAGTACTTCTTGCTGGATCAAATGAACACTCGCTTTTATCTAAGTTATCAGCTGATATATAGCCGTATTTAATTTTGTGAAGCATCTTTTGAAACACTGGCGTAATATTTTTATGAATTTCAGCGACAACGGTTTTTGGTTTTCTAGGATTGCCATCCGCATAACCATTTTCACACATTTCGTCATTCCAAGCTTTAGTAAAGCTCATCTTTTGAAATAATATTTTATACATCGCCGCTAAGTATCCCGTTCGGTCTTCTCCGACTGTGCAGTGAAAAAATAAATTGCTCGATTTCTTTTTAGAAACCGACTTCATAATGTTAAGAGCATCGATTGTCTGTAGACAAGCTGTCTCAAAGCTGTCGATGTCTTTCCATTGAAATGGAATCACTTGAATGTGTTTTCTTTTGATTCCTTTTTCTACCAACTGAGAGATCTCTTTTTCAGTAGAGTCATCTTCGATAGTACTGTTTTTAAAAATTAGTATATCTGTAATGCCAATTTGTAGTAGCTCGTCCAAGTCTGTGTCGGTGCGTGGTCGCATTCCACGAACGATATAGCCAGGAGTTTTCCCCTCAACTATGTGTGAATTGGGTATATTTAAATCTACGACTTCAGAGGGAAACGGAGAGACGAGGCTATAGCTAAATTGTAATAAAAACATAAAGATTGGCATAAAATCTCCTAAGTATCAGAAATCCCTAGCGTATAAAAAAACAGGACGCAAATAAGGTCTAGGATCGTGTAATATAGAGTTATAGAGCTTTTGAGATTTTTATATATCTGGTTAAGATACAAACCAGAATCTAATTGGTATTTTTTAAAGGATACGATAAACTATTGGTGGTTACTTTTTATAGCCATGGTGGTTCTAAAAGGTCCCATAAACTACTTTTTTTAGAGCATTGATTCTAAAAGAAGAAAAGGAGAAATATGACTACGTCCAATTTGGGCATTAGCCCACGTCAGCAGGCTGTTTCAGCATCGCTCACACGATCAAAAACAACAAATTCAGATAAACCAGGTCCAATATCGCAGTATTTTGGTTCATTGACATTTGATTTAGCAAAAATGCGAGAAAAGCTTCCTAAAGAAAGCTATCAAAATTTAATTAAAACATTAGAGCAAGGTAAAAAACTTAATCGTGACTCGGCTGATGCAATTGCAACAAGTATAAAAGAGTGGGCTGTTGCACAAGGAGCAACTCACTTTTGTCACTGGTTTCAACCGATGACGGGATTAACTGCTGAAAAGCACGATTCATTTATTACAATACAATACAGTAATCACTCTGAATTAAAAGTAATCGAACACTTCAGTGGATCACAGCTGATTCAAGGGGAGCCAGATGCTTCTAGCTTTCCATCGGGTGGAATGCGTTCTACATTTGAAGCTAGAGGATACACTGCTTGGGATCCATCTTCTCCCATTTTTATTGTAGAAGAAGAAAACACAAAGACTCTTTGTATTCCTACTGTATTTTTTGGCTATCATGGACAAGCGCTAGATAATAAGACTCCACTTTTACGATCTGTAGAATCTTTATCTACACAAGCCTGTGAGCTTTTAAAATTAATTGGCGATGTTGATGTAAAAAAAGTAAGTGCAACACTAGGTTGTGAGCAAGAGTATTTCTTGGTAGATAAAAACTTTGTGGCTCTTAGACCAGATGTAATCATGAGTGGTAGAACCTTACTAGGGGCTGCATCTACTCGTGGACAACAACTAGAAGACCATTATTTTGGTTCTATTCCAGGTCGTGTAAAAGCTTACATGCAAGATGTTGAAACTGAATTATATAAATTAGGTATTCCGGTAAAAACAAGACACAATGAAGTGGCTCCAAGTCAGTTTGAATTAGCTCCAATTTTTGAAGATGCAAACATTGCCTCTGATCATAATACAATATCAATGGAAGTTTTAAAGCGTGTAGCATTAAAGCATGGACTGGTTTGTCTTTTACACGAAAAACCATTTGCAGGAATTAACGGTAGCGGAAAACATAACAACTGGAGTATGTCTAATGACAAGGGTGAAAATCTGCTAGAGCCAGGAACAACTCCTCATCAAAATATACGTTTTTTAATGGTATTATCTGTAATTTTAAAAGCTGTACATAAACACTCGGCGGCGCTACGTGCAAGTATCGCAACTCCAGGAAATGATCATAGATTGGGGGCTAATGAAGCACCTCCTGCAATTATCTCCGTATTCTTGGGGCAAACTCTAAGCAAAATACTAAATGACATGGAAGCGGGTAAATTAGAAGAAGCAACACCGGCTGCGATTATTGATTTGGGTGTAGCTAGATTGCCTGAAGTAGCAAGAGATAATACAGATAGAAATAGAACATCACCATTTGCTTTTACAGGAAACAAATTTGAGTTTAGAGCAGTAGGTTCTTCATCAAACGTTTCAGTTCCAGCATCATTCTTAAACGCAGCTGTCGCGCAAGAGTTTAAAGAAGCATCAGCACGTTTAAAAACTCTTCTTCAGCAAAAGGAAAGTCGTGATGAAGCTGTTATGGAACTAGTTCGTCAGCTAGTTGTTGAGACTAAGGATGTTAGATTTGATGGTAACGGCTACTCTGATGAGTGGAAAAAAGAAGCGCAAAAGCGCGGATTACCAATTTTGGCAAATACAGCTGCAGCTCTACCAGTTTTAAAAGATGATACGGTAACTTCATTCTTAGTTGAGCAAAAAGTATTAAGTAAAGAAGAAATCGAAAGTCGCTTTCACATTATGGTAGAAAGATATAACAAGACACTAGAGATTGAAGCTTACAGCTTGTTCGAAATGGTAACTAATCAAGTGATTCCTGTTGTTGAAAAACAATTATCATCTCTGTATGTTACACAAGAAGGTATTCAATCAAAAGGTTTAAAGTCTCAGTACTCAACTAGAGTATCGACGTTAGAGAATACTTTCGAGGCATTACTTGAGAGTGTAAAGACTTTAGAATTTAAGATTGAAAAGATAAATGGATTGGGTGAGGAAGAGAAAATGCAGTTTATTTCCTCTGAAATCATTCCTGCAATGGAAGCTGTTCGCTCTGCTAGTGATAAATCAGAGTTACTAGTTGCTGACGAATTGTGGCCAATTCCTAAATATAGAGAAATGCTGTTCTCTATTGGGCTCTCTTAAAAGGTACCAGGTTCCTTTTTCGGGTCACGCCGCATTAAAAAACTAAGGTGTTTTCGGTCTTTATCGGAAACACCTTTTTCATTCTTGATTATTATAAATATGGGCTAATGTATTAGCCTTTGACTCTTACCTAAGTCACATGACAAATATATGCCTATGAAGCTTACGTTTAATCCAGCTCCCATAAACCCTCTATTCTATGAAACACAGGTTTCTGATTGGAATTCATGGAACTGGCAAATTAGAAATGCTTTAAAGACAAAAGAGCAATTTGAAAAAGCATTTACGCTAAAAGATAGCGAAGCAGCAGCTTTTGATAATAAAAACTTTCAAATACAAGTAACACCTTATTACGCATCCCTTGCGTCAGATCACCCAGAAGATCCGATTCGAAAAATTTTAATGCCACAAGAGAAAGAATTAAAAGTTACCTATCAACAAATGTTAGATCCATTAGGAGAAAAAAATAATAACCCAAGTCCAAGAATTATACATAGGTATCCTGACCGCTTATTATTTTTAGTGACAGATTATTGCTCAGTATACTGCAGATACTGCACAAGAAAACATTTTACCGGTAAAGAACAGGTGTTTCCAAAGGCGGATGAGTATCAAGATGGTTTAGATTATATTCGTAAGCACACAGGCATTCGTGAAGTTATCTTGTCAGGTGGGGACCCTCTGACTTTATCAGATCAACGCTTACTCCAGGTTGTTAAAGATCTAAGACAGATTGAGCATGTTGAAATTATTCGTATTGGCACAAGAATGCCAGTGGTCTGTCCAATGCGTATAAGTGAAAGCTTAGTAAGTGAATTGAAAAAATATGGCCCTATATATTTTATGCTGCACTTTAATCACCCCAAAGAAATTACAAAAGAAGCTCGCGATGCAGTAAGTTTATTGGTCGATAACGGGATGCCTTGCTTTAATCAAATGGTACTTTTAAATGGGGTTAATAACGATGCATCTATTGTACAGGCATTATCTCGTAGACTTTTGTATTTACGAGTAAAGCCATATTACATGTTTCAATGCGACCCTTCTGAGGGCACGGATCACTTAAGAACTTCCGTTGAGGACTCTTTGCAAATTCAGAAAGACTTATGGGGAAATTTATCCGGCCTAGCAATGCCTAACTTATCTTTGGATATTCCAAATGGTGGTGGAAAAACTTCCTATGTACCTAACTTTGAAACTTTTAAGGATAATAATATTAGATCTTATGTTGGTTGGGACGGGATAAGTGCAGATTATATCAGCCCACTGGCTAGCGAGATTAAAAAACCAATAGATGTTAGTGAGTATCAAGCAGAGTGGGACTCTTTAAAAAATGCTAAATTAAACTCTTTCCAGTCTGGCGAATTTAGCGACAAAGGTTTTCAAGAAATTATCAGTGAATAAAATCGAAACTCTAGCATCTTCTCCATTTCCTTGTACTTCATAGACAACACCAAGTCCAAAAGAAGGATGTCGTACCTTCATACCTTTCATAAACTCAGAGCGTGAGTCGCTAATTTCATCATAGTATGTAGTGGTTTGATCAAACTCATCGTAATCGTTACGCTGATATGATTTTTGATACTGTGCCTGAAATTGTGACGTCGGTTGCCTGATGGCAGTGCTAAAAAGCTTAAATTCTTTGGGGATTTCTTCAATAAATCTAGATGGCGAATTGTACTGTGTATTTCCCCACACTGTTCTTTTTTTAGCGTATAACAAGCATAGTTGTTTCTCTGCTCTAGTCATACCCACATAAGCCAGTCGTCTTTCTTCTTCTAGATCTGTTTCATCATCACTTTCAATTTTTTGATGAGAAGGAAATATTCCCTCTTCAAGTCCAACGATAAAAACATAAGGAAATTCTAGCCCCTTAGATATGTGAAGAGTCATTAGGTGTATACAGTTTTCATCACCCTTAATTTGATCTTGGTCCGAGACCAAGGCCATTTCTTCTAAGAAATTTTCTAGAGTCGCCTCAAGACCTCTTTCTTTTTCAAATTGTTTAATGGCGTTAAGTAGTTCTTCTAAGTTTTCAAGTCTGGCTTTTGCTTCTAAGCTATCATCTTGCTTTAGTTTTAATTCATAACCAGATTTATCAAGAACCTCTAGGTAAAACTCTGATATGCTCAACTTATCTTTTTTTCTCTTTAAGTCTTCAATCAAGCGCAAGAAATGCAAAATTTTAGCACTAGTGGATTTATTAATTGTTCCATTTGAACAAGCTATCTTTGCTGCCTCAAACATTGAAAGTTTATTTTCATTAGAGACAATCATTACTTTATCCATGGTTGTTTTGCCGATTCCACGTCCAGGAACGTTTATCACTCTTCTAAATGCAGCGTCGTCATTTTGGTTTGTACTTAGCCTTAGATATGATAAAGCATCTTTGATTTCCATTCGCTCATAAAATCGTAAGCCACCGACAATTTTATAAGGTAGTGCCTTCGCTCTCAGTTGATCCTCTAGTACTCTTGACTGGGCGTTTGTTCTATAAAATATGGCTATATCACTAGGGCTTGCTTTGTTTTCTCTGATAATAGTATCAATCGAATTTATAACAAATTTAGCTTCTGAGTATTCGTCTAACTCTTCTCGTACTACGATTGGATCACCAGCATCATTGCTAGTAAATAAAACTTTGTCTTTTCGCTGGGTATTGTTTTGTATCACGTGGCTTGCAGCAGTAACTATGTTTTTAGTAGAGCGGTAGTTCTCTTCAAGTTTTACAGTTTTAGCTCCCTTAAAGTCTTTTTCAAAACTAAGTATATTTTGAATGTCCGCTCCACGCCAGCTATAAATAGATTGGTCTTCATCGCCTACAACACATAAATTATGGTGTCCTTGCGCAAGCATCTTGATAAGGTAGTATTGTACATTATTTGTATCTTGATACTCGTCCACCATGATGTATTGAAATTTTTGTTGGTACCTTTGTAAAATATCAGGGCATGAAGAGAATACTTCTTTTGTTTTTATTAGTAAGTCATCAAAATCCAGCGCATTAGCCCGCTTCATATCTTCTTCATAGGCGGTGTACACAGATAATGTACGTTTATCTAAAAAATGTGGGTGTTCGTTTGCAATTACAGCAGGCGAATAGCCATAAGTTTTTGCCCATGATATCTTTTTAGCAAATGTTTTTGCGGGGTATATCTTCTCATCAATGTGAAGAGCGTGTAGTGTTTTTTTGATTTGAGATGTAACATCACTCGGGTCATAAATCGTAAATGATCTAGAGTATCCGATGTTTTCAATTGTATCTCGAAGTATTCTTACACAAATTGAGTGAAAAGTGCTGATCCATAATTGTGATAAGATTTTTACGCCAAATCGGTGAAGAATTTTAAAGACTCGATCTTCCATCTCTCTGGCAGCTTTGTTTGTAAATGTGACTGCCAATATATTTTCAGGGGCACTTACTCCCTGTAAAACAAGGTTAGCAAAACGGTAGGTTAGAACTCTAGTTTTGCCAGATCCAGCACCTGCTAAAATAAGTAGAGGGCCTTCAAGGCTGTCTACAGCATCAAATTGCTGTGGGTTGAGCTCTGATTTAAAATTAGGTTGATTGTCTACCAATTTACGTCACCTTTGGTGTATGGGGTCTTACTACATATCCTAAGTACTTGATTTTTCTTGCAAAAAAAAAGACATTTGGCAAGTAAAATGGTCTTTTGTTTGCAATGACTTTAGTGATACTACTTACAACGGACAGGAATGATGAAAATATACCTATTTTTAGTACCTTTATTTTTAGTAATAGCTTGCAGCAAACGTATTGAGGATGAGCACACTCGTGTTCTTATTCCTTGGCCAAATGAGTCCGGAAAATACAGCCTACAAGTGGTGAATATAGAAACACTTAACGATATGCGAGAGATGAAGGGGAGTGCGGCAGAATTATACGTACAAGCCGGTCTTAATAAAGATAGTATAAAAGGTGTTAAGCCAAACGCGCAATTTTCCAAATCATCAAAAGGCTACTGGGTACCTAAAGACACAATTACACAAGAAATGGCCTCTATATACGCTCACATGGAGAGGTTAAAAGCCTTAGACCAAGAAATTGGCATTGATATTTTGTTGTCATGGCCACGTCAAATTGGTGTAGAGACAATAGCGACAGATAGTAGGAATAATAAAAGAATTTATGAGAATGCAATGTATATCAGCGAGCAAGATGTAATGCTATTTTTTCCTTACAGAAGAAACCAGCTTCCTATCTCGCTCAATGCAGGAATTATCGCGCATGAACATTTTCACTCTATTTTTCAACGAATAGTTTTAGACCCTTTATCGGCTAGATATAACATTGAAGAAATGAACCGTGAGTCTATAAGTTTAAAACCTAGAACAGATGCTGAGATTGAGAAAAAAGAAACTGTCCTTAACAATATGTTTATTCTTCGTGGTTTAAACGAGGGACTTGCGGATGTATGGGGCTCTATTTATACCGGTGAGGCAGACTTCATTAGCCCATCACTAAGAACCCTACAAAGAAACACGAGCCCATTGAATACAAGCGAATATTCTTTACAAGCCTATGTACCTATCATTCGTGCTAGTCAAAGCATGCAAACTTTAGAGAATGCTGCTTATGCACTTGGTACGCAATACGCAAGATCTATGCGAAAAGCGATGGGTGAAGAGAAACTAGCTTCTTCTACAAAGATGGGCCAAGCCATTTTTGTTGTCGAAAGAATGACAAGATTAAGAGATTTGCTTATAGATGGCTTTGATAACAAGGTTCCAGCAGAAGTTTTACTGCAAGCGATTTACAAGAAAGATGAACTAAATGCAGAGAACTGTAAGTGGATTAACCCGCTTCTTGAAGATATTGATTCAGAATACAAAACAACTTGTAAGGCATTGCTAGCAAAATGATTTACATTATCTTTCTTTTATTATTTAGTGTAGAGAGCCATGCACAAGTTTTTGCAGGCTATACTTATGGTCTTAGATTAGAAGATTCTACTTCGGGCCAAGAAACAAAGTCGGAAGATCGAAATATTTTTCATGTTGGTTATACAAATGAAGATTGGCGCTTTCAGTTACAGTATTCAACGTATGATATAAGTAGCGAGAATGGTTCAAGTCATATAGATTCAAAATCATATGAGACACTAGCTTGGGCGCTATATCACCTTCCAATAACAGCTGCATATGAGATAAAGTATTATGCTGGAGGTGGTTTAGGGCTTACTTGGGATAAAACCAGTACCACTTTAGGTTCGCAAACTACTAATGATACTTCTGACAGAGAAATTGTTTTGGGAGCTATGTTACAAGGAATAAAATATTTAATACCCGAACTCTCTATTGGAACGGATGCTAAGGTGATTTATTCTCAGTATTACTCTAAGCGTCCCACGTTTGAACTAGGTCTTGGTCTTTCTTACTATTTTTAGTTTACAATAATAGCCTAAATGTTTAGGCTATTTTATATGGTGCAATTACTTTTACTTCTATCGTTTGCGGCTACTCCTTCTGTTGTTGACCCACTATCACTTGCTATTACAAAACAGGTGATGGATCTAAATTACTATTTAAAAAATTTAGGTAGCGACCAAGTCTTAGAGACAATGGATACACAAGATCAAGGAAAGCCCGATACATTTATAATTTTTAAAACTGTTGATAACAATAAAGTCTTGTTGATGCATTTATTTGATATGAATAGGGACCAAAAAATTGATGTTGTAAAACACTTTAAAGATGGCAAAGTGGTTAAGACAGAATCAATCCTGGATAAAGAAGGAAAAGTTTTTTCAATCACTGAGTTCGATCCAGATACTGGCTATGAGACAGTGAAGACACTTTTTGATCAACAAATGTTAACTAAAAAAATTAGCTTTAAAAATGAACTACGCCGAGAGGAAATTGATCGCAACTTAGATGGAAAAGTTGATAAATGGATTCACTTTCGAAATGGTAAAGTTTTAAAGACTGAAATTGATGAAAATTTTGATGGTAAAACAATAAAAGTGATAGCAGGAGATTCTTCAGCTAGATCTTCTGAAAACAAATAAAAAAAAGGATCCTAAGGGATCCTTTTTTATTGCGATATATTTTCTAAAATATTTATTGAGAAATTCTAGTTACAAAACCTTTTAACTTAGCGTCTTGATATATCTTTTGTAGATGTTTGTTGGCCTCATCTTGCCCAGTAAAAGATCCAATACTTACACGGTACCAAGTCTGACCTTTTAACTCAGCTTTTACGTAATAAGCAGCCAAGCCTTTTTTTGTTAAGTCGTCAGCAAAAGCTTTTGCTTCATCTTCAGATTTATAAGAAGCAACTTGTACTGTAAATTTACCAAGGCTACTAGCTGCTTGTAGGCTTGGGTAACTAGCAGGGATTCTAGAAACTTCTTTTTTAGGAGCAACAACAACATGTTGTTGGTTTGTTGCAATTCTCTCGGCAACCATAGTTGTGTGATCTACAGTTTTTGCAGCCTGGGCATGTTCGGCCTTTTCTGCGTGACCATGTTCAGCTTGTGGTTTTCTAGGTTCAGCGTGTGCACTTTTAGTTTTTTCAAGCGCCTTCATTTCTTCATCTAATTTTTCAAGAGCTTGCTCGGCTAGAGCTTCGGCATCTTTGTGCTTATCAGTAACTGTCTCAGCAATCTTTTTTGCATCTTCATTAGAGAATTCTTCAGTAAGGCTTTGTAGATCTTCTTCAGAAAGTGCATTTTCAGGTTTTGTATCTAAGTGACCAACAGAGGCAGTGTCACGATCAACATGTTCAGTTTCTAAAGTAGATAGACGATATTGGTCTTCAGTAAATTTTTTTCCAGCAAAAGTACCTACTGCAAATGAGCAAATAGCAATTACAAAAACGACACAAAATTTTAAAAGCACTTCCGCGGCAGCGCCCCCTACCTGATTGAACATGAAAAAACCTCCTACTATTATTTAATGGTAATGTTTTTTTAGAATTTTGGAAAGAATAAAACATAATTTTTCGAGTCAAAAGATTGACCTAGATCGAAATCCAGTTTGTCAAAATGGCGGGTGCTATTGCTTAAAAAATAAACTCATTATGGCTTTTAAGTGCCTTTGCGTCTTGTGTTCACAACTTAGGTCTTACTGGCACTACAATTGCTTAACTATTAGTTTGGAGAACCGCATCGGAGGATTTCAACGTGGCAGACGAAAAACCCAAGGAAAACGAAGGGGAGAAAAAGCAGTCCAGTCAAAAACCTATCCTATTCATAGGTCTGGCAGTCTTTAATTTGGTGGTAGTTATAGGAGTGGCGTACATGCTTTATAGCTGGAAAAAGCACGAAGAAGCTCAAACAACAATTCAAGATGTTGTTGAGGGTGAACATGCTGAGCAAGAGCACGACAAACTAGAAGAAGAAGAGCTGTTGGGCCTATCTGTGCCACTAGAGACATTTTTAGTGAATCTAGCAGGTGTAAGAGGCGGAAGACTATTAAAGGTCACAATGTCACTAGAAGTAGATGGTGTTGACGTGCAAAATGAAGTTGAAAAACGTAAAGCAGAAATTAGAGATACTATATTGATCTTATTATCTAGTAAGTCATTTGACCAAGTATCTAGTAGAGATGGTAAGGATTTTTTAAGGGAAGAGGTAAGGGATACTCTGAATTCGTTCTTAACTAAAGGAAAGGTAAAGAGCGTATTGTTTACAGAGTTTTTCTATAACTAATTATTAATAGACTTTATGCGCGCTAAGGAAGGCAAGTTATGAGTCAGGTTTTATCACAGAGTGAAGTAGATGCGTTATTAGCCGCCGTTTCTGATGGTGGTGTTGACGAATTAGATAACCAGGGCGGCGGCGGTGGCGGCGGTGGCGGTAGCCCAGCTGCAAAAGCCAATCAAAATGAAAACATAGTTGTCTATGATCTAACCAGTCAGGATCGTATCATTC
>JAGRAL010000068.1 GCA_020434605.1 Bdellovibrionales bacterium | reverse complement strand
ATCTCCAGCTTCAGCTTGTAATTTTTTATACTGCGCCTGCTTAACAATTTCAGCAATGTCAGATCTAATTTTATTATCCAAATTAGCATTAGCAGCTAAAATCTTACCTTCTCGGATCAAACCTTCATAGTCTTCACGTTGGTTGAAAGCATCTAAGATTAAATTTGCTGCCGTTTCTGCTTCATTATTACGAGGATGTTTTGCAATAAAGTCTTTAAAGCTTACAACTGCATTATCAAAATCTCTTTCATCGTAGTAAGTTCTAGCTATGGCAAAACGCAAAGTAGGACCTGCTTTGTCGTTAGGGTAGCTTTGTAAATATCTTTTCCCTACATCTCTAAGGCCATATCTCGCTTGTACAAGCTGTAATCTTGTTAATAGAGCTGGAGACTTTAAAGTTGTAATAAAAGCCTGCAAGCTTGAGTCCATAAAGCGTTTGATATTTTTAGCATTTTTTAAATCAGCGACCAGTCTTTCGTACTCTAGAGCAGCTTTTACTAAATCCCCGGTATTAAAATATGTTTCTGCTAAGTTTAAGCGAATGGTATTCGCATATTTTGTTGATGAGAAGTAGGATAGATAAGCTTCGTACGCCAAAATGGCAGCTGTATAATCACTTTTTGCTTTTGTAGCCTTAGCTCTTTTTTGTGCTCTAGTGGCGGCATCTCTTGCGAAAATTTCAAAGTTTGTATTGTACTTAGCTTTTTCCTTAGGGTCGATGGTGATGGAAGACTCTAGTTGTTTTAATGTTTTGATAATTTCTAGAGTGTATCCATGTACGGGCCAATCTTTTGCGGTGTTTTTCATGGCCTCATATAGTTTTTCAATGGCCTCTAATCGTTCTTCCATATCCGTTGCTATACGTAAATATTCAAAATAAATACGGGTTGCACCAATAAATCGATTTTTAATAATCATTCTGATGGCAAGACGATTTAAAACCTGTCTGTAAGAGGCAACATTGTTAGATAAGCCATAAAAGTATTGAATGGCATTTACTCTAAAAGCTCCAAACTTTGCCATTTCTTTTGGTTCGATCTCACTATACGGACGAACCATTGCTAAAAGCGCCTCTCGTTTAACATCAGTCTTTTTATAGAATTCCGGTAGTTGGGATAAATCAATTTTAGAGTCAACGCTAAGTACTTTTTCAAACGTTAAAAGCGCTTCTTTGAATTTATCTAAATTAACATAGCACCAACCTAATTTATACCTTGCCAGAGGAGTGTAGGGGCTAGGAGCTTTTCCTAAAATTTTATTGTACATACTCATTGCAAATTCAAAGTCTTTTTTGTTTTCAAAAAAGTAATCACCTACAACCAGCATACTTTCTGCCCAGTAAGGACTATTAGGAAACTGCGAAGTTAGGGACTGGTAAGTTTTAACCATATCCTCAAGCTGCCCCAACTCTCTATACTCGTGCGCGATAAAAAATAGAGCTCTATCACGACCTTGTAAGTTAGGGAATTTTTCTATAATAGTTTTATAAATCTCAATAGCTTGAAATTTAGGTTTCTTTTCGGCAGTAAAATCCAATTCATCTACAGGTACATTTTTATTTTCTAGTTGCTTTATAACAAGCATATAGCGAGCTTTATCAACATGAAGTTCGGCTAACATAAAATAAAGATCTGGTAAAAAACGGGCATCTTTAATTTCATTCATCTTTTCACGAGTTGCATCTATAGCTAACTCGATTTTGTCTAGATCGCCTTTTAACTCTTTTAAGCTTTTTTGCTTAGTAACTTGTGCAAGGCTAGTAGAGCAAAAAAGTAGTATGATTAGGATGACTTTTCTCATTAAAAATCTCCTTCATCATCGATGTCGTTAGTTTTTTGAGGAGCTGAATTGTAATTATTATTGTCACATTGACTGGTGATTAGCACTTTATAATCAGGAAGCTCATCTAACCAGTATTCACCGCCGAACAACCAAAACATAGTATCAAATTTAAGGTAATTGATTTTTTCAGATGTATAGTTGCGGTTTTCACCTTTTCTAACTATACGAAGAGCGTCTAACTTAGCTGAGTAATCCAAGAAATCCACTTGCTCTTTAGCATCTAATAAGTCTTCAGCAATACGAGTGCTTTTTCTGACGATATCGTCTTTTAGACGAATCTGCATCTCTTTGTCTTTAGCTACATATCGACTTAGCATATCTTGGAAAAACGGAAACTGTTTCCAGTTATAAGCTTTTAAATCATCGTACTCACGTCTTAGTTGGTCTACAAAGTTAGCTTGGTCTTGAATATCATATTCCATTAAGGCCATGCGAGCGATGGTAGGGTCTTTTTCTAACGGCTGTCTTTTTTGTATAGTATCAAAGGCGGATCGAAAGCGAGCATTGAATCTATCTACAGCTTCGATGACAGTTTCATAATGGCAAAGCTGTTTATAAATAACCATTTCTAGGATGTAGCTTTCATAATTAATGGAAGCATCAAAGTAAGGTGCTTCTAAAGCACGAAGCATCCCCAGTGCTTGCGAATAATCTTTTAAATAGTAAGTAGCCCAAGCTCTTTCTAGTAGAACACGCCCTTTTTCACGGATATCTAAAGCTAGGCGGTTATATAGCTCTAATGACTTTTCAAACTGTCCCTCTTCAAAAATAAGTCTTGCGATATTTATATTTGCCTTATCTTTAATGGTTTCGGGTGCCATAGGGTCTTCAGTGATTGCAGTAAAAATTTGAAGAGCTGTCTGCGGAGTGTTTTTGTTAATATAAGCTAGTGCGGATAAGTACATCCATTGAAAATGCCAGTAGGAAAATTTATGGATTTTTGTGTATTCTGGTTTAGCCCACTTATCAAACCCAAACGCCGAGTTATAGATGGCTTGATTGTAAGACACAAAACTTTGTATCTTTGGAGGAAGCTCCCCAAATTCATAAGAATTTAAAAAGTCTTCCGTCAATTCTTTAGGGTCAAAGTAATAAGTTTGTGTAATTTCGTCTAAATAATTTAAAGCAGCATATCCTAAATGTGTTCCAATCCTATCTTTTGCAATATCCATAAAAAGCATTGTTGCGGCATAGGTAAATTTCATTTTTAATAAAGCCAAACCAATAGCAAGTTTACCCTCAGCATACTCAGGAGTGGATAGATCAAAGACCTCCATATTTTCTGCACCTAAATATACAATCTCGGGATAGTTTTTGTCTGATAGAAGATCTTCCACCTTGTCCCAAAAAACTAAATCGACAGGTTCGTATTTGTAAGGGCGAAGCTCGTCCTTTTCGGGGATTTTTAAACCGCTCGTGCTTTTTCCTGAATTATCAGGAGTAGCTTGCGCTAGGAGACTCAGT
>JAGRAL010000067.1 GCA_020434605.1 Bdellovibrionales bacterium | reverse complement strand
CTAATTACAAAACTAGAAAGTTTAAAGTCACAACTGCCCTCTGAGTATCATGATAAAATTCATAAAAACCCTCTTAGAATTTTTGATTCTAAGGATGAGGCTTGCATAAAGCTTTTGCCACAATTACCAAAAATGGTTGATAGTTTATGTCCTATCTGTACCGAGCATTTTAATGGTGTAAGAGATGCGTTGGTGGCAGTGGCTATTCCTTTTGAAGTAAACCCTAATATTGTTCGTGGAATAGATTATTATAACCGAACTGTGTTTGAATTTATTTCTACGGATTCTGCCATGGGTTCGCAATCTACCGTTAGTGCTGGTGGAAGATACGATAAGTTAATCTCTGATTTAGGAGGCCCCCAAGTTCCAGCTGTTGGATTTGCTGCGGGTATTGAGCGTTTGGCTATGCTTCTTGAAGACATGAAGCCACAATTACAGCCGATTGTAGATCTTTACTGTGTAATACCTGACAAAGAAGGATTAAATATCAGTTTACAGTTGGCAGATGCGCTCCGTAAGAGGCATATACACGTTGAGGTAGATTTGCAGATGAAAGCTATGAAGAATCAACTCAAGCGTGCTAATAAATTAAATGCTAAATACGCATTAATTATTGGTAGCCAAGAAATCTCTCACAACTTTGCGATTCTAAAAAATATGAAGGATCAAACGCAAGAAGAGATTTTATTAACACGCCTTGAAGAAGATTTACTAAAGCGATTTAAAACAAGTTCTAATTACAAATTTTAAGGAAAATGTATGAAAAAATGGAAGCGTAGCCACACTTGTGGCGATTTGACAAAATCAGCAGCTGGCACAGAAGTCACACTCTTAGGGTGGGTAGATACTAGACGTGATCACGGTGGACTTATTTTTGTCGACTTACGTGACCGTTATGGAAAAACACAAATTGTTTTTAACCCCGCAGACCAAAAACAATCTAGCAGTAAAGATTTTAGGTCTGAGTATGTTGTGGCAGTAACAGGAAAAGTTCGTGTTCGTCCTGAAGGTATGTCCAACACTAAAATGGCTACTGGTGAAATTGAAGTAGAAGCTATTGAGTGTGAAGTTTTATCGCAAGCAAAAACAACTCCATTTCAGTTAGATGATGATAACGTTTCTGAAGTATTAAGATTAAAATATCGTTATTTAGATTTACGTAGAGATAGGATGCATAAAAATTTGCAACTTAGACATAAACTAATTACGGGTCTTAGAAGTGCATTAAATGAAAATGATTTTTTAGAAATTGAAACACCAATACTTTATAAAAGTACACCAGAGGGTGCAAGAGATTACCTAGTGCCATCTCGTGTTCACCCGGGAAGCTTTTATGCTCTTCCACAAAGTCCGCAAACTTTAAAGCAATTACTAATGGTCGCTGGATACGATAAATACTATCAAGTAGCGAGATGTTTTAGAGATGAAGATTTGCGTGCAGAAAGACAGCCCGAGTTTACTCAGCTCGATATTGAAATGAGCTTTGTAGATGTTGAAGACATTATGGCTCTTAATGAAAAGTTAATTAAAAAAGTATGGAAAGATCTTCGTGGGTACGAAATTGGTGAAATTCCTGTAATGACTTACGACGAAGCAATGAACACATATGGTAATGATAAGCCTGACACAAGATTTGGATTAAAATTTACGGATTTAACAGAATCTTTAAAAGATTCTGGGTTTAAAGTTTTTGATGACGTAAGTTCGCGCGGCGGGGCTATAAAAGGTTTTGCTATTCTCGGTGGAGCTACAATTAGCCGCGGAGCTATCGATAAGTACACTGAGCTTGTAAAACGTAGCGGAGCTAAAGGTTTAGTTTGGATTAAGTGGGAAAATGATAAAGTAGGCTCTGCTGTTGCTAAATTTTTCCCAGAAGAAAAGTTAAAAGAACTTGTTAGTGCTTGTGGCGGAAAGCAAGGCGATGCTGCTTTTATAGTTGCTGATGACTGGAACATTACATGTGCGGCTCTTGCTGCTCTACGCCTGCAAGTGGGTGAAGAGCTTAAACTTATCGACACTTCAAAGGATAGTTTCTTATGGGTAGTTGATTTCCCTCTGTTTGATTACTCTGCCGAGGATAAGCGTTGGGTAGCTATGCACCATCCGTTCACTATGATGAAGGAAGAGCATGCTGATATATTGATTTCTGGAAGAGAAGAAGATTACGGTAAGATTAGAGCAAAAGCTTACGATTTAGTTTGTAACGGCTATGAAATTGCTGGCGGTAGTATTCGTATCTTTAGAAATGAAGTGCAAAGTGCGATGTTTAAAGCACTAAAGATTTCACCAGAAGAAGCTGAGAAAAAATTTGGTTACTTCTTAGAGGCTCTTAACTACGGTACTCCTCCGCATGGTGGTATTGCGTGGGGTCTAGATAGAGTAGCGATGATTTTATGTAATACAGAAGCAATTCGTGATGTAATCGCATTTCCAAAAACATCTAAAGCAACTTGCATGATGTCAGAAGCTCCTACGCAAGTAGATAGATCTCAGCTCTTAGAGCTAGGTATAAGTCTATTGCGTGGTCCTGATAAGAACTTATAGTAACTAGCTATTAGTCCTGTGTAGTTTCAAAATAAGACACCGATAGGTATATAAGCGCATGATGTGCTTATAGTACCAAGAACACACAGGAGGTGTGTATGGAAAAGATTAGTGGAATTATACCAACTAACTCTAGAATTTCTTCCGTTGATTTATCTAAATCAGTGCCTACTCGTAGAGGTCACCCAAATGTTGGGCAACCACAAGTAGATGCTAGTATGCATAAGTCAGCATTGCCAAAAACAATTCTAAAGCAAGCTAGCGGTGCATATGCTCAAGCTTTAGACTTAAGACAAAGAAACAGAGAAGACTCCATAAAGGCTAATAAAATTCAGGATGAATTTTTTCAGTCTAAAATGAGTCCTGAAGTCGAAGAAGTTTTTGAAG
>JAGRAL010000066.1:1342-5602 GCA_020434605.1 Bdellovibrionales bacterium | reverse complement strand
ACCACGAGTCTCCCGTTTTTTCTAAGACTAGCAATCTACTACCATCTTTATCTATTACATTTACTTTTGCTTCTACGGAAGGGGTAGTAGCACCTTTATAATTATCAGAAGGGTATTTTAGATCTGTGGACGAAAGCAGGACTGTAGTTACATGAGCAGGCTTTTCATCAAAAGCGGCCCAACATTCCAGTAGACTTGCCATAGCAGGACGAATTGTAAATAAGGACATAGTCGAATATAAAATCAACACGACTTGAAGCCTAAGATCTATACTTTTACGTTTAATAACCACATGATTTTATTAGCAATTCCTAGGCCATCACAAGAAGACTACAATTTGCCATCAGAATCGTTTTTTAATACCTCATAGGCATGATTACAGAGGACAGAGGCAATGCGTTTATAGTCCGCCAAAAGGTCGATATGAATCGAACTAGTACGTAAACTCTGCTGCATGCCTTTATTTAGACGCTCAAAGTGTGAGGTTCTCAGCTCGGATTCCATCTTACTAATACGGCGTTTTTTATCGATTACCATCTGAGCTAAGCCCTTATCTTGCATTTGAAAACAAGACACCGAACTCTTTGCTAAATCAATTACTTCTTTATGAATTCCTTTTAACTCGTCCCATCCCTCTTTACTAAAAGTAAGCTTGAGAGCATTTTTCTTACGAGCCAATTCTAATAAGCCGCGATCCACAATATCAGCGGCATTTTCTAGGTCAGATACATAAGACACCATACGAACCACTCTTTGAGTCAGTTCATTTTGTCCACCAACTGAGATTAAAAAGTTTTTTATCTCTCTTTGTAAAAGATCTACTTTATTATCTCGGTCGTGCAAGCTTCGAACTAATTCGATATCTTCGGAATCGAAAACCTGAATAGAGTCATGTATCATAGATAAAACGATATCACCCATGCGACTCACCTCTCGTGATGCTTCACTAAAGGCGATTACAGGAGTCATAATCGAATTTCTATCTAAAAACTTAGGACCAAATTCTCTTTCTTGCGGTCTTGGTAATATTTTTTTCTGTAAAACTTCAGCACCCTTCCCAATGAATGGATAAAAAAGTAAGGCGCTAATAAAATTAAATAACGTGTGAGCATTGGCCGCTTGTCTTGAAATATCTCCGCCGATCCACTCTACAGCCATCATGAGATAATCTGGAATAAAGTAAAATACGATGACACCGCCCAACTTAAAAAGCACATTGGCCCAAGCTACTTGTCTACCAATTGCATTTCCACCAACTGCCGCCACTAGTGCTGTAGATGTAGTACCAAGGTTGGCTCCATAGATCCAAAACAAACAATCATACATACTAATCGAGTTAGAACTAACTAATGCCATGGCCAAACCGATAGTAACTGCAGATGAGTGAACTACACCTGTAAATACGGCCGCCAACAACAATGCCGTAAATTGGTTTTTACTAAGATATGCGAATATTTCTTGAAAGAACTCTATTTCTTTCATGTGGTTTGCACCTGTAGACATTAGCTCTAGCCCAAAAAAGACCAAACCAAATCCCATGCAAATACCAATTAAGTTTTTATGGGTTTCTTTTTTTGCTAGGAAATACGCGAAAAATGAAAGTGAAAAAACTGGAAGCCCAATTTGTGCAATATTAAAACTAATCAATTGTACAGTCAGAGTAGTACCAATAGCTGTACCAATAATCACCCCCATAACTTGAGGCAATGTAATTACTCTTGCTTTCCCTAATCCAACTAACAAGCTTGTAACAGCACCAGAGCTTTGCAACAACATAGTCAGTAAGATACCTACAGCGATTGCTAAAGGTTTTGAATTAGACAGTTTAGCTAAGAGACCACGAACTTGATCACCCATTAATTTTTTAAGTGAGGCACTGACGAACTCAAGGCCATACATAAAAAAGGCAAGTCCTGCAAATGTAGCTAAAAAGTACGAGTGGTTAGATAAATTCATAATACACTATAAGTAGGCCATGTTTTTTGCGATAGGTCAAATTGATAGCACACATCTAGCGACCCAGCTTACTACGAAAAAATAGAAGAGATGAAATCTTCAGACTGAAAAGGTTTTAAGTCTTCCACCTTTTCTCCGATCCCTATACGCTTGATCGGCACTTGCACTTCATTTGAAATCCCAAATGCAACACCCGCTTTTGCACTTCCATCCATTTTTGTAAATATAATCCCGCTTAAGTCCAGGGCTTGATGGAATTCTTTAGCTTGTAAAAGAGCATTTTGGCCGTTGTTAGCATCTAAAATCAAAATGGTTTCATGCGGAGCCGTCGGCAGCGCCTTAGCTACAACTCGCTTCATCTTCTTTAACTCTTCCATTAAGTTTTTTTGTGTATGAAGCCTGCCCGCCGTATCCACCAGCAAATAATCAAAACCTTGCGCTTTAGCTTTTTGAGCTGCTTCAAAAGCTACGGCCGATGGATCTTTAATTCCTTCAGGTGAATAGATTTCAACTCCGGCTCTTTTTGACCAAACCTTAAGTTGTTCATCCGCAGCAGCTCGAAACGTATCACCTGCGGCCAAAAGTACTTTTTTACCCGAAGCACTTAATAAATTGGCCAATTTACCAATTGTAGTGGTCTTGCCTGATCCATTTACCCCAACAATCATCCAAACAATAGGGGCATCAAAGCCAGCTTCCATATCGAGACCTAAAAGTCTTGAGTGTTCGTTGGCTTCTCCATTTACAGCCGAAAGGATACTGGCCATTTTTTCTTTGATTCTTTGCTTTACAAGATCATGATCCTTTTTTTCATCAGATTTAAGCCCGTCTTGTAAGTGCTCCATTAACTCATTAACTGTTTTTGGCCCCAAATCAGAGGTGTATAGAATTTCTTCTATATCTTCCCAATCCACGTTTGAACCGGCAGAGAATAGGTCCTGTAATCGTCCAAAGATTTGAAACTTAGTATTCTTAAGAGCTGTGTCCATGGACGACGATGGCACTTGCGCTTTAGTCTCACTTACCTGGACTTCAGACGGTGTTTCTGATGTAAAGTCTTTCTTTATGGTTTTTTTACGAACTAATAAAAACAGACCAAATCCAGCAAGGATACCAGCAGCACTTAAAGTGATTTCTAAATTATTTAACAAGATGTCCATGCCCCACTTTATGCTATAAAATCAAAACTAGCTCAAGATAAAAGCCTGCTTATGTCATAAAGTAAAAGGGAGGCTAACCTCCCTTTTATTACGCACTGTGACCCTATAGTACTTAAGATACGATCTTGGCAGCATCTTGCAGAGACACGGATACCATTTTAGATACCCCTCTCTCTTGCATCGTCACACCATATAGCTTGTTATTGATCTCCATAGTGTGCTTATTGTGCGTAACCACAATAATTTGAGAACGCTTAGCCATTTCTTTAACAAGTTCGTTAAAGCGCATTACGTTAGCATCATCAAGCGGAGCATCCACCTCGTCCAGAAGACAGTATGGAGACGGCTTCACAAGGAAAATCGAGAATATTAGAGCTACCGCAGTTAGCGCCTTTTCTCCACCAGACAGAAGAGTTACAGATTGTAACTTCTTACCCGGTGGGCGAGCCATAATGTCGATACCCATTTCACCTTTTTCTTCGTCTTCAATCAGAGTTAAATTCGCCTCTCCACCGCCAAATAGAACAGGGAATGCTTTTTTAAATCTTTCATTAACAGCTTCGAAAGTTTCTTTAAATCTTCGAGAGCAGATACGGTTAATACGGTCGATTACTTTTTGAAGCTCTTTTTTAGCATTCAGTAAGTCTTCTTGTTGTTTAGACAAGAACTCGTAACGCTTAACTGTTTCATCAAACTCAGAAATAGATGAAAGATTCACTTCACCCATTTTATTTAATTTATCTTTTAATTCCTTAAATTCAACTTCAGCTTGTGCAATATCGCCTTCTCTGCCTCTGTAGTTTTCGGCCACATCAGCAAGTTCTAGCATATATCTTTCACGAATCTGTTGAATCAAGTAGTCTTCTTTCATTCTTGATTGCTCAAGACGAAGCTGTGCTTCATTCATTGCCGTTTGTTTTTGTGAGTACTCTAGACGAAGCCTGCTTAAATCTTCTTCTACACTTCTTACTTCATCAAAAAGATCTTCAAAGGTTTGTTTTTGAAGTCCTACTTTTTCTTGATTGATTTTAACTTCTTCTTCTAGTTTTTCTAAGTATATTTTTTCTTGTTCTAGTGTTACTTGCGTTTCAGACAATTGCGTCTTCGTAGTAGCACTTTCGCTGTTCATTTGATTGAGTTTAGC
>JAGRAL010000066.1:0-1289 GCA_020434605.1 Bdellovibrionales bacterium | reverse complement strand
TCTTGGCGCTTTTCAGCACTTGCAACTTTTGCCTCAGTGGCTTTTCTTTGCAAATCATCAATCCCTAAACGTAGATTTTGTAAATCAGCCTCTAGTTCTTGTGAACTGGATTCAAGACCTTGCTTTTGCTCTTGCATTTCACTTAACTTAAGCTGAATTTCTTCTACTTTTTGCGTAAGTTCGTTTTCTTTACTATCAAGCTTCGCTTTTTCTTGAACTTGCTTATCAACAGCGGCTCTTGCGTTCTTAAGTTCATTATCAGCACGCTCCATATCTTTACGAAGCTCTGCTGCTCTGATCTCTTGCTCGGCCTGTGTTTTTAAAGCTTTTTCTAATTCAGAATCGATATTTTCTAACTGTGACTCCATCTTTTTAAGCGCAACAGATGCTAGAGCCAATTTTCCGCTCCACTCTTCTTTTTGTTGCACTAAATCTTTAATTTCGCGCCCACGTTTTAAAATACCAGAACCAGCACTCTCTGCTGTTCCTCCGGTCAATACTCCATCAGATGTAAGAGTATCCCCTTCACGAGTTACAAACGTCCACCCTTTGCACTCACTACGCATACTAAGTGCAGTACGAATAGAGTCAACAACGGCCACATTACCAATTAGGTGATTTACAGTTTTACTATATTTTTCTGGGCTGCTAACAACTGACTTTAGTAAGACAACATTATCTCCTGTTGGAGTAGTGTCTATGTTTAAAGTCTGGATGCCATCTACATTGAAGAAACTAGAACGACCCGCTTTTTGTTCTTTTAAATAATCTACTGCCTGTAAGCTCTCTTCACCGTTCTCACTGAGTAGCATTTGCAAACGTGTCCCAAGAGCAGCTTCCATAGCTAATTCAAACTCTTCTGGAATAGACACTACATCTGATATTGGACGAAGCTCAGACGCCATCTCAACAGAGCCGTCAGCTCTTACAACCTGACGTTGTTTTTTCCACATCATTACGGACTTTACACCGTCTTGAAAGCCTTCAAAATTTGCATGCAAGTTTTCAAGACCATAAAGTCTAGATGTTACTGCATTAAATTCATCTTTAAATGATTCTACTTCTTGACGCTTTTCTTTCACTCTTTCAAAAAGCATATCTTTATTTTGTGATAGATTTTCAACATCTTGAAGGGCCATTAAAGACATTTGTTTTGAACCTTCAAACTCAGCATTTACACGGTTCGCATGACGCTCGAACTCTTTTACTTTAGCTTGCACGTCTTCTAAAGCAGCCATCGCTTCTTCTGTTTGTACACGAAGCGAGTCTTTTTGCGATTCATAGGCCTG
>JAGRAL010000065.1 GCA_020434605.1 Bdellovibrionales bacterium | reverse complement strand
GGATGAGATTTTAGCTAAAATTACTCTGCAAGAAAGAGAGTTTATACTTATGACTCTTATTTATCCAGAAGTTTTAAAGGGCAAAGTCCCATTTGCAGACATATATACCGATTGTGCAACTCTTCATGAAAACTTATTAAATACTCCTACTAAAGAAAACTTCTCTGCATGGACATCTTGCGTTGAACATGGTTACGGCAGACAAAAACCACCAGAGGTTTATACATTCTTAAAATCTTGCTACAGCCGACTTTCTCGTTGATTATTTTATTCTAAAAGCCCATCATGGTAAAAACGATTAGAAAGGATTTACCATGCAAATCCCAGCAAACGAAAACTACCGAGCAAAAACATTAACTACAAAATCCGAATACGACACCATCTACTCTGAATCGACACGTGATGCTGACTCATTTTGGAAAAAGCAAAGCTCGCGTTTAGATTGGATCAAAGCCTTTGATACTGTTAGTAAGTGGAATTATTCTGGAGATGTAAACATAGCATGGTTTTTAAATGGTAAAATCAATGTATCAGCAAATTGTATTGATAGACATTTATCAAAAAGAAAAGATCAAACCGCAATCTTATGGGAAGCCGACAACCCTAATGAGAAAGAAAGACGCATTACCTACCAAGAACTTCATGATGAGGTTTGCCGTGTCGCCAACACATTAAAATCTTTACAGGTAAAAAAAGGCGACCGAGTCACCATCTATATGCCCATGGTGCCAGAGGCAGCCTACGCTATGCTGGCGTGTGCAAGAATTGGGGCTGTGCACTCTGTGGTATTTGGTGGCTTTTCACCTGAGTCTATCGCTAATCGTATTACAGATTCAAAAAGCGATATTGTAATCACTGCTGATGAAGGTTTTCGCGCTGGTAAAACAATACCTCTGAAAGCTAACATTGATGCTGCTCTTGAAAAATGTAGTGGTGTAAAGCATGTCCTTGTTTTAAAGAGAAGTGGCGCAAATATTTCATGGAACGCTAAAACCGATAAATGGTGGCACGAACTGGTACCTAATCAAAGTACTCAGTGTGATCCTGAGGTTATGGACTCAGAAGATCCTTTGTTTTTATTATACACTTCTGGCTCTACAGGAAAACCAAAAGGCGTTTTGCACACCACTGCAGGCTATTTAACCTATGCATCTTATACCCACGAAAAAGTTTTTGATTACCAAGAAGGTGATATTTATTGGTGTACAGCCGATGTGGGATGGATCACTGGACACACTTACATTGTGTATGGTCCACTTGCAAACGGTGCTACAACACTAATGTTCGAAGGCGTACCTAATTATCCCGATTATTCAAGACACTGGCAGATTATTGATAAGTTTAAAGTAAACACTTACTACACCGCCCCTACTGCTATTCGAGCTATGATGGCACAAGGGGATGCTCCTGTTAAAAACACTTCTAGAAAATCCCTTAGACTTTTAGGATCGGTTGGTGAACCAATAAATCCTGAGGCGTGGACATGGTATTATAACACCATCGGAGATAAACGATGTCCTGTAGTAGATACGTGGTGGCAAACAGAGACTGGCGGAATATTAATTTCTCCACTACCTGGAGCTACAAACTTAAAACCAGGCTCAGCAAGTCTTCCACTGCCCGGCATTCAGCCAATTTTAGTTGATAACGAAGGAAATGAGATCAAAGGTGCAGGCGAGGGAATTCTTTGCATGAAAGCATCGTGGCCTGGGCAGATGCGAAGTCTTTGGGGCGATCACAAGCGTTTTATCGAAACCTACTTTAGTACTTTTAAAAACTTATACTTTACAGGTGACGCATGTAAGAGAGA
>JAGRAL010000064.1 GCA_020434605.1 Bdellovibrionales bacterium | reverse complement strand
CGACAACAATTAACCTATAGTGTCTCAAAAAATCCGTGGCTCGTAAGTTTTGCCCTACCCATCTTGAGTTTGGGGCGAGTACTGCTTGTAAAAGTACAGGCGTGTTGTCATGATCTACATCTAAATAGCTTTGATATTTTTTCACAGGCTTTAACGCCAGACCCATATCATCACTCATCGAAATGATTTCATCTGGAGAAGCATTGATTAAAAAAATATCTCCAACGTTGATTGTGTCTTCTGTTTTTCCAATCTGTTTAGCGTGTCCGTTTCTAATCCACTCAATGATCAGAAACCTTTTTTGCGTAGAGGTGTAGAAAGATTCAAACGTTACACCTATCCATTTTGAGTCCTTAGGAATCTCTATTTCTGTATAAAACTTATCAACTTGAAATTTGTTTTCAAAGCTTTGTTCGCCAAATCTTTTTGGTAGCACCCATCTGGTTAAAATGACAAAAATAATACTTAGCGCAGTTAAGCTTATACCTATTGGAAAAACATCAAAGATATGAAGCCCTTTTGCTCCAGATCGCATTAAAATATTATTAGCTAATAAAAATGCTGGAGCACTTATGATTGTCATCGTGGTTCCCAGTGATGCGGCGGTTGCCATTGGGATTAAGATCCTTGAAGAGTATATGTTTTTCTCTCGGCAGTATTGCATTACTACTGGCAACATCATTGCGGTAATCATAAGGTGGTGGGTAAATGCTGATAACAACGCAACCACAATCATAAAAACAAGTATGGCCTGCCACTCACGATTGCCAGCCATTTTAGTAACAAAGTCACCGATTCTGTCTGTAACCCCAGTTGCGGATAATGCTGCTGACAATACAAAGACGGCAGCAACGATAATAACAGGCTCACTGGCGAAACCAGAAAAAGCTATGCTGGTTTCTAATATTCCTGAGATAACCAGACTAAGTATGATAAGAACTGAGACGAGATCAACCCTCACCCATTCCGTCACAAAAAGTATAATAGAAACTGTTAATATCAATATAAACAGCAACTGCTGCATATCTAGCCCAAACATATATATTAGGTTAGCATAATGTCGTATCTTAGGAAGTTATAAGTTGTTAAGATTTGTTAACGATTTTCTAAAAGAGTTCGGATAAAAAATGCCAAAAACTATCGCCACTTTTATTGTTATCAACTATAGTTCTTATTTTTTGAATCCCAAATTGGTACGAATTTCCGATATCGTCATTCTTTTTAACGTCTATATTGATCGAGGCCATAATGATGTCTGGCGATCTGCTTTCGACTAAGTTTAAAGAGTAAGTTCCTACCCTAGACCACCAACTATCGTCTATTTGCACTTCATTTTCAGGACTTTCTTCTTCATCTAACCATGCACCAAATAATTGAATGGAAGTGGTATCTTTTAATAAGTTTAAATTGGTTCTTGGCAATTTGACATTCCAACCAGAGTCCTTACCACCACCGTAGAATGTGCGGTTTAAATCACTAAAATCAATCAATTCATAACGCTTTGAAACGGGGTTTAAAAACGGGGTAGCAAAAAATAGTTTTATTGTTAAAAAAACTTGTCCTCTTTTTTTTGATAAAAATTTTCCAGTTTTTGGTAAAACAGAGGCGTGAAATCCATTTTCTACATAACCTGAGAACTTTAATCTTTCTGGCCCTTTTGTAAAGGCAGTCATTAAGCCCACACTTAGATCGCCACCGACCCCGATAGCTGGGATCCATTTAGGGAGATTTATTTTTAAAGGGCTTGCACTCCCTCCTAGTCCTACACTTACTGCCACTAAAATTTTATTGCCACTGGCAGTTTCAATCTCGCGTTTCTGAGCTAATATATCGGATATATCTTCGTTGGCCTTATCAAGCATCGCATCGATTTGAGCTAAGGCTAAATCTCGTTCAACTACTGAAAGGCTTGGGTTGGATTCGGTCAGATTACGAGCTACTTCTAGTTCAGAAATAATGGCTGCTTCAATCTCTATATCGCTAGGTCCACGAAGCTCAATCGTCTCTTCGGCCTGAGAGACACTAAACGCCAATACGACTAAAATTAAAACTAGGTTTTTCATACCCAATATACATACAAATTAAGTGCCGTCTCTTATCTCACCTAGCCTCAAATAGCTGTCTATAAGCATGACATTGCCAAATTTGGGCACTTAAAGTGGCTCTCTAGTGCAAGTCATTGGCTTTAAAATGGTCGTATTATTGCATATATAGACTACATGAAGTTTCTATTACTAATTACTTTAAGTTTTTATAGCCTGGCGTCTTCAGCAAATATGTGCAGCGTATTTGGAGAATCTTGGCCTGTGGATAGAACGTATTCTACCTCCAGAGATAAGTATAGAGAGTTAAGTGTCGAAGATGGGTTTAAAGATCTGGTAGATACTGCAGGCAAAAGGTCACTAAGTGTTGAGGAAGTTGTTGGCTTTTTAGATGCTTACTCTTGGGAGTCAAATTTACTTATAGACAAGCTAAGAAATCACATGGTAGCTGCCCCTAAGTATGATCACCCTATTCTTCGCTATTTAACCTCATCGGTTAAAGTAAAAGCTGAAAAAATTAAAATTCAAAGAAGTACCTTAAGAAATGAAAGAGAACTAAAAGACTTTGTTGAGCATTTGTTACGTGCTGTTTATAAAGTTGAACTGCAAGTATTAAAAACTCAGTTACTACAAAGTTTTCCTCAAAGCGGAAGGCAAGTTGATCGAATTATCGAACTAGACCGATCCTTTTATCAAAATATGGATGTTTTTGGAAAGTTTATGGACTTGGCTCCAAACGACGGTATTTCTAAAAATCCATGGTTTGCAGCAATAACAAGTTTTCTGTTTAGTGCATCAGATCCTGTGCTTTCACATAGATTAAACTTACATGATTATGACTTATTTAAAAATGATAGATTGTCTCCGTCAGTTAAAAAAAGACTTCTAAGCGCTATTATAGCAAGCAATACTCGTAGACAAATTTTTTGGGGTTCAGTTATTAGCGCTATTTTATTAGTACCCACAAATGTTTTAGAATCAAAACAGAGTTTTGTTATCGCCGAAAAGCAGGCCTCATACATAGCGCAAAACACTGAGCAAGTAGTTCGATTATCTAGCGATAGTTATAAAACAGTATTGAATCGGATATTGAATGAAAAAATCTTATTTTTTGAAGAAAGCCTAAGCGATGCTAAAAAAGTGAACGATGTGCAAAAGGTAGAGGCTATCGAAGCTGAAATTAGCGAACTAAAAAGACAACTTTTATAAGCCTAAAAAACAAAAAAGCCCCAGCGTTTTGCTGGAGCTTTTAAGCAAAGTCTATTTTAATTTAAACTAACTATGGCAAACGAGTTTGTAGCTTTTGAGCTTCGTTCAAGCCATCATCAACTTTTTCATTAAATGTATTTAGCATTTCTTGAAGGTCGTCGATAGAAATATTAACTACTGAACCAGCTCGGCAGCTAGCACCTTTAGATGTAGCAACCAGCATGCTTACATAGTTATCTTCTTGCTCTGGTCTATTGCTGTATACGCGAAGTAAATCCCCGCCAGACAGTGTACAAACACTATTGTTTTGGTCTAAAACAGTAAGCTCAGTATCGACTGCAAACAAGTAGTTTGGATCTCTAAATGCCTCATCTAATGAAACACTTGCATCTCTTTCATATGCATCAACCGTTTGATCCACTTGAGAGCGAAGTTGTTCTTTATACTCTTCAGTGATTCCAGTGCTTCGAGCCTCATTCCAGCCATCTCTAAAGCCATCTGCATAACCTTCTTCATATTGCTCACGAAGTAGGTCTGAAATAACATAGTCTGTTACCCAATAAGATGCTGAATAGTAGTAAGAGTATGGAGTGTAATACCAAGCCCAACCTCTATACCATGGTGAACTTGCCCAGCCCCATGTGTATCTCCAAGGAGATACATATCTGTGACGGTAGAAGCTCCAAAAACCGATGTTAAATGACCAGTATGATCTGTATGAATATAAGTCGTGACGACCCCAACGGTATGGACGGTAGTAACGATTTACACGAATTTCTCTCCCATGATCATGTCTGTAACGACTGCGCTCAACTAAATCGCGACCGTTATGACGTACATGTACTGGACGCTCAAAATTACGACGATGCTGACGAGCTTGTCCATGATGACCTTGTTGGTTTGGTCGTGTGTGTCCAGGCGTTTGAGGATTTACGCGAGGTTGTCTATCTCTCTCGCGGTTTCTCTCAACTCTTGGTGTTGTTGGAGTTTGTGGATTTACGCGTGGCTGTCTGTCTCTTTCGCGGTTTCTTTCAACTCTTGGTGCTGTTGGAGTCTGAGGGTTCACACGAGGTTGCCTATCAACACGTGGGCTAGTTGGTGCTGGCGGATTAGCACGTGGTTGTCTTTGACGCTCTATTTGTGGAGCCCTTGACGGTGGAGCTGACCTCTCTGGAGCGCTTCGTGTTGGTTCACGTCTTGTTTGTGGTTGTGATCTTTCTGGGCGGTCTCTATCGCCTCTACGATCTCTTTGTGCATTTGCTTGAACAGTCATGCTGGATATTAGCAAAACCATCGAGCTTATTTTAACTAATTTAAAAATACTCATCCTAGTTCTCCCCTTTTTAGAAAATTTTAAGTCTCTGAGGGAAAATACAGGTGATGCAGATAGCTATCAAGGTGATAGGATTTTTTGCTAAGGTTTTAGAATTTTTTTTGGTAAAAAGTCTCTGTTCCCGTTTGAAGGCTAGGAATTATTTATAGTGATCGAAGCTATAATCAGTACTATTTGAGTGACCGGTAGCATTTTGATCCAGGGGCCACTGCATAATTGTACGAATATTTAGCTTTAAACTTTTGATCGCTGTATGAATTTCTTCAGCTATTGTAGCGTCATTTCTGTAAGTTTCTTGTATGTAAATGGGATACTCACTATCCCAGCCTCTAAGAAGAAGAGCGAGCTTAATATTTTGTAAATGCTGCTGTCTATCGGTATATATATCAAACCCTAGTATAGGCGGCCTTACGCCTGAATCATCAAATATTTTTAATGAAGTATAAGTTGCATCCATATGCGCATGGTTAAACGAAAACCCAATTGTCTTTTTAACATCAAAATTTTGGATGTAATAATCCCAAAGCTTTGTGAGATATTCTTTCACCCAAGGCTTATCGTTAACAAATGGATGTCCCATAAGTTCTAAACCAAGATCATAATATACTTTAATCTTTTTATTCTCTAAAGCCTGCTCACTTACTAAAATAGCATTGCTGATAAAACTTTTATTGCTTTCATAAATCTCTGGCTTAAAGCTATCCCAAGCAAAAATATCAGCTTGGCCCTGTCCTCCAAACCTAATTTGTACCTCACTAAAGGCACGGTTACTGATTTCTTTAAGTAGGTTCTCTAAATTTTCTTTAACTACATGGGGGAGCTTTCCATTTTGTGGACAAACTGTATGTCCCCATGTTTCACAACTTAGGCCAGGGCCACCAAACCATACAACAATAGCTATCTTTTTTTGCCCATTCGCGATGATTGCATCGAGTTGTTCTTTTACCGTGTGCACATACTGATGATAGTGAGTTACTGGAGTTTTAACATCGCTAAACCAGTTCTCCTCGGTCGGCTCATTTGCATACTTACCTAATGCTATGAATGTGTAGTTAGATCCGCCCATTTCTGGAGTGATTGTGCTTACTTCTTCTTTTTTTATATCATCATTTGAACCTGTAGATGCTGAATCAAATTTTGTACAAGATGCAGAAATAAGAACGGTAAATATAATTAGGCTGTGTAATTTCATCCTACTAAATCGGAAGTATGCACAAAAGAGCTTACAGGACTTTGGTTGGTATTAAATGATTTAGTTTATTTTTTCCCTGTATTTGTTTTACGTGGCTTTACTGTATGAGGTTGGCTCTCCACACTTACTGAAAGCTCATTTAAAGAGTAGTAATCATCATCTCTGATGCCGGGGCAATTCTTTACTAATGTGTTAACTTCATTCCACGAAGCCTCTAAAATACCTTCCTGATTCATATGATTACCTGTGTTTTTATCAAAAACATCTGTTAAAGATAGTACATTGGCATATTTATTTAAAGCGATCCGCCCCTCTTCTTTTCCTATCTGATGCTTTTTCTTAAATTCATCCTGCTCAATTACTTTTTTATACGTGTTCTTAAAAGCATCTACCTTTTTTTCAATATCAATGCACGAGTTAACTTTTGCAAACAAGTCTCTGTCAAAACCTTTTAACTTTTTGTAGGCGCTACAAACCTCTTCATTTATGCTACTACAAATAACATCATTAAAAACTTTGCCCTTCTGCCCGCGACAATTGGTGATAAAAAATGTATTCTTATCACCGTAAATGGTGTGTTTTGTATTATAAAGGTTTTCAGATTGTTTAATACTTTCAGTTGT
>JAGRAL010000063.1 GCA_020434605.1 Bdellovibrionales bacterium | reverse complement strand
CGTCTACAAGACCCAGTCTATTTGACAGAACTAAAAAGGAATTATCCTAACTTTTATAATAAAGAGAATCCCTATCAAAAAATCCTAGACTCTATGAACTCATTCCAATCAAATTTTAAGGTAACTTTTAAAAAGAACACTGATTTAGAACGCCTGATTGCAAATTTCAATTCTTTGCGCTGCTTACTTCAGTTGAACATACACTTTTATAGCTTTAATAAAATTTCATATCTTCGCTTAAGAAGGGAAGAAGTTAGTGGGCGTGTTACATCAACATTAGATGCTTTCCTGCGTTTACGCTCGTATGTGAATAATAAAGATGAGTTTAAAAAATTTAAATTAGTTTTAGAAAAGTGGAACCAAGAGTTAACCAATTTTTTAGAAACAACAAACACCCCATAAAGGAGAAAATATGGTGAAAAAGTTAATGATTAGTTTTTTACTAGTAATGGCGTACCAGAATGCTTTTGCTATTAGTTTAGTTTACAAATTCAATGTAGACTCAAGCGGTCCAGACTTATACGCATGTAACGCAGGTATTCGTCATGTAGAGAGCACATATTGCTATATCCGTGACAATCCACAGCAGACTTGTGAGCCAGCTTTGTCATGTGGCCCAGGTCAAAATTGTAATATTTCAAACTGTGTGTGTATTACTGGACAGGGTTCTAACCGTGTAGATCAAGTAATCGCTAAGTACACGAAATGGACAGATCATGGCTACTCAAGTGCTGGTCCACTATTAACTAAACAGTTAATCGCAAATGGTAACTGGCAGCAATTATTTACAGATATTGACGCTTGGAACTGGGAACTAAGTTCAGACGATATTCCTAACTCAAGTAGCAGAAATCTAGTGTTTAATTTAACATCAGAATTATACAATGCTGAGTATTTTGTTGATATCTGTTATCGTGGTCCAAGAATTGATCTTTCTGGAAGCTCTGGTGGTCAATATGCTTTTTCGGCTGCAACATATGGCGATGATTCATTTGGTGAATTGTTTCCTGATGGTACTTTGGCACGTTATTTAGAGTTAGCTAGACTATCTACTAAAGCACAAGTTCAATGTTACTCAACACCTGGAAACTTTAACAGTCCAATGGGCTCTTGGGGTCCATTTTTAATGAATGGTCAAACAATCAACTTTACTAGTGCATTTGTATTGGCAACACTTCCTCAAATTCCAAAATTTTGTAAGATTCGTTTTTATTACTCTGAAACATCAAACAAGCCTCGTGCAAATACGACTCAGAGAGCTCGTATGTGTACAGATACATCTATTGATGAACCGTCGACAGACGCTCAGAACTTACAACTATAATTTGTAGAAGGATAAGACAGTGCGAATGATGATCTTTGTTAAAATAATTTTGTTGCTCAGCGCATTTTTTAGTAAAAATGCATTCGCCTGTCGTTTGTCCTATCAAGCTAATAAAAAGATTACTCAGTTTACGATTACGAGCTCTCCAAAAGAAGGTAGAGCTCGTTCGTATACAGAAGGTGATGGTCGTAATGTAAGTAATCAGTATGTTATAGTGAACTCTTGCCTTAATAACTCAACCATAGCTATCAGCCGTGGTCTTGAATTATCAAAATTTGATTTTCCTTCGCGTGATGTTGTTGCGGAACCTAGAATGTACAACGCACAGATGTGTAATATTTCAAATTATCCACTTAACGGAGATGCAAGATTTGACCGTAGCCTACAACTTGATAATAAATTTAAGATTGTAAATGACTGTCTTCAGTATCGTTTAATTAGTGATGTAGAAACAATCATTGCCTTAAGCTCTCAGTTGACTACGCAGCTAGATAGAGAAGGTAAGCCATCATGTCAATTTACTCAGGTTGATAAAGAGACGATACTAGTAAATCCAGAAAATATTGGGCTATGTATTATTCCAATGCAACAGAAGTATCAGTTAAAAGTAAGTTTTGAAATGAATCCAAGATGTAATTCACTAGATTATTTTAAAAATAATGCGATTGAGCTGCAGGAGGTAAGATCTAGTATACGCTTTGATAAACTTGATAATTTTGATGGAAACGCGGGCAAAGAGAGCCTTGGAACAATTCAAGGGGTTATGTACTTTAGTCCTGATTTAAAAGATGGTTCATCAATTGCAAATATTCCAATGACAGACATATCTAGCCGTAAGCAGTTAGATCCAAGGTTTTTAGCTGTTTGGCCACTTGAGATATCGCTAGGTCGTATCCAGCTACAGAACGTTGAGTACGAAGAAAATGGCGTGCAAAAACGCGAGGCCATGATCCAATCTGTATTTTTAGTAGATAATCGCTGTGAATCATATTGCAAAAATGGTCTTTGTACATCCCCTTGCAACTATTCTCAGCCTGCATATGCAGCAGCATCAATGTATAAGATTTCGAAATCAGGCAATCGTCAAAAAATTGCACGCCAATGGTATACTGGTGGTTCTGCAACTCCACAATGGGTTGGTAATATAGGGGGAAGTTTTTACCGTTTAAATCGTAATTTAGAGATTGGTGAGACTTATGAAGTTGAGTATCAGTTTCGAGACCCTCGTCGTAATGCCTATAGATATCTTGAGTTCTTAAAAACGCACTCTGACTATTTAATAGACCCATCAGATTATACTTTTAATGGTGACTTAAATGACCTTCCAGACCTTCCTGAGTTCTCAGGCGTTGAAGAATTTGAAGGAATAGCTGACTTAGATGATGACCTTGACAGGTTAATTCTTGGTGAAATGGGTATTGTTGAAAAACGATTCTACCCACCCAAATACAAAGAGCGATGGCTAGGAGATAGAAACTCAAGACCAGTAAACTTAAATATTGCTAAGGATAGATCTAATGTAATTATAAAGTTACGTTTTAGAGTCACAGGTATTCAGGCTAATCAATATACATTTGAAATGGCAAGACAAACAATTACATCCACTACAAGTTTAGAATCAACATGTAGTAGGTTGGGAGGAGTTCTCTCAACTAGTAGTGCCTACAGCGGCAAACCAATTGATAGCTGTGAGTCAGATTTTAATGAAATAAGAGCAAGTTGTAATTAATAATAAAACATATAATGAAAGGGTTTATATGAAAAAGATGATTGTACTATTACTAATACCGTATGCTGTGTTTGCAGCTAATGTAGAGGAAGATTTTTCTTATGGTTCAGCTCTGCAAGAAAATCCAGAAAGTGCGGATTATGCTGCGGTAGTGGGTACCTTGCAGTGGAGAATGCAGCAAGTAGAAAAAGAAATAAGAGCTAAGTGTAACGAAGATCAACAATGTGAATTAATCACGTTTCGAGAACACATTAAGGGTTGGACTACCAATCTTACAGTAGGCAACGGGAGTGGTAGTGGATATGCCTACGAAGGTGGATCAGGTGGAGCGATAAATATCTATAACGGTGATCGCATTAACAATAATGTAGTCGCTAACATTGGGATTGCATATCGCAATATTACTTGTGACCGTACGCCGCTAGTTGGAGAGACGCACTTGCGAGCTCATGTAACATTAATGAGTGATTTAATCACTGAGGAAAATAAGATTAAAGAGGAGCTATCACCAGCTGAAGTTGTTCTTTTAAAAGTATTTTCATCAATTATTAAGGCTGCTGGCCAATCAGGTGGCTGCAATACAGGTAATGGTGGCTACAGATAATGGTACAAAAATTAGCAATTATTTTTATTGCTAGTGTTGTTTGGCTGAATTATTTATCAGCTAGCGATTCGTTGTATTATGACCATGTGCTTGATGCAGATGGCAGTGATTATATTGCTGATCTAGATTTAAACCCAGTTACAATCAGAAATAGAGCTGCATGCGCCGCGGCCTCATCTTCTCCTGCAGACTCTGCATTTACAATTGTAAACGCAGAGTTAGTAGGGCAGACGGCTTACCGAATTTATCAAAATACCGATAAAAAAATAAGCGAAGACTACTATAAAGTGTATGCGGTTAAAGAGTTTCGCTTACGCTTGGCTAGGTTAAGCAACCAAATACATAGCTTATTGCTAACTGGAAAATTACCACTAATACCAAGCTCTAATGAAAAGTTAAGTAGATTTCCAAAACTAAAGTCTGTGTTTGAGGCTTGTCCGGATTTGAATTGTTTAGAAGTAGACAATTATATTGCTCACGTTGGTTCTTACTTTGTTAATAATGTAGCTGAGTCACTTGGACAAATTGACAGTGAACTTGAAAATGAGAGGTTAATATTCAGTCTTAATGAAAACAACAATCGCTGCTTTTATTTAAAAAAGTTTTCACCCCTGCAGGCTAATTTATTTGCTAGTTCGCCAAGTGTTGATCTTTTAAATGCAATAGGTGAGGCATATGAAAAACAACAGTCACTTGTAACAGAATGCATAGATCCCTCGCCGAATTTGTCAAATGCTTATTATGCATTTCAAAATGATTTCAAAATAACTGATACAAAAAAATTTGAAGAGTATGGCTTTGAATACTGGAGTTCGTTCAAACTTTATTTACAGGCATGGTGGCGTCTAGATTATGTTATTCCTATTATTACTGAAAAGGATCAGTCAGTAAAGTTAGATTGGTTTCGAGACTTAGATTTGGCTTCGATCTTAATGATCACTCCAAACTCTTGCAAAAGTATTGAAAAACCTCAATGCGACAATACTTTTTTAGCAATTAATAGTTTACGCAAGCTTAGTGCGTTTGATCAACGCTTTTTTTACCGTATACCAGGTCAGTCTGAGTCACGTCATCAAAGTGATCACTCTGAAGCATTTCCAAATGGTCCACAGTACGAATTAGTAAGTGATAAAAAACCATCAGTTAATACTGATATTAATAATATCAGATCGTATGGCGGTGATTCACGTGATTGGATTAAAAACTTTTATGTAAACTTATCTAAAAGAAAAGCTATTCTAAACTCTCGTCTATGGGAAGCCGTAAATATCTATAATCTATTTCTAT
>JAGRAL010000062.1 GCA_020434605.1 Bdellovibrionales bacterium | reverse complement strand
CCTGGCTATGATTTTAGTTCTAAGTTTAAGGCCTCATCTGTCTCTGGTGGAGATTACTTTGAAATTATCCCGCACGAAGACAAGTATAAATTTGCCATTTTAATGGCTAGTAGTTCTGGATATAGTATGTCAGCTCTATTTTTGTCTGTCTTATTAAAAATGACAGGAAAAATTGCCACCAAGAAAGGGCTTAGTCCTATTGATTTTATTAAAAAGGTACATGAAGAAATCAATCCTGCTCAAAGAGAGCAAGATGATGCCAGCTTATTTTATGCGGTAGTAGACCGTAAGAAAAACGAAATGAAATATGCCGCGTGCGGTGATTTTTTTGCTGCACACTTCGATAGTACAAAACTTGATGCTACAAAAATTGAAATCGCCAGTCCACGACTTCAAAAATCTACTTCTAAAGTTGCACCAACCACAGGAAGCGTGATCTTTCATCCTGAAGATAGATTTTTATTAGCATCTACTGGTTTTATCGAGCAAACCAATGAGAACACTGAGGCCTTTGGTGCAAATAGATTGATGACAATCTTTAAAAATAAGCACAAGCTTTCGACACACCAATTGCGCAATGAATTTTTTGTAGAATTAGAGTCATTTTGCAACCGTGTGCCTGCACAACGTGACTGGACGCTTCTACTTGTGGATGTCAAAACCAATTTAGTGCAACTCTCCATTAAAGACTAAAGATCACTTGCTATTCTTTTTTGATTGCTCAAAAATCACTATGTGAAGTGGTTTGATACTGTAAAAACAATTTCAAAAGCTAGTGTCAGCGAATGTATCGCTAACTTAAAAGCTATTAATATGTACCCTCTTGGTTTGATTCATGATTACAAATCAGGGTATCAGCACCCAGTACATTCTATCAACCCAAGACCAATTTTATTGGTTCACGGAATTGTTCATAATCGAAGTGCCTTTCATAGTCTTAAAAAGCGTTTAGAAAAACAAGGTTGGCACAATATCTATACTATCAACTACACTACCAGCTACGGTAGCCTTGGTAGTATGGTAGGTCAGCTCTCTAAACGCGTGGACGAGGTATTAAAAGATACAAATGCAAAGCAAATTGATATTGTGGCCCACTCACTAGGCGGTGTGGTCGCAAGATACTATATGTCATTGGGTGAAGGGCGCGGAAAAATAAAAGAACTAATCACACTAGGAACTCCACACAACGGCACTATGTTAAGTCGCATTTTAAGTTTTTTACCCGGAAGCTCTTTGGGATGGGATTTAAGAGAAAATTCTTATTTCTTACGTACAATGAACGAAACCAGCCTACCTAAAAGTAGCCGACTCACAAATATATATTCACCTTTGGATTGGACTGTTTGGCCTAAGAATAACCTGACAGTAAAAGGAAGCCCTAAGGCTTCCTTTCAAAATATCTGCATTGATTCTGTGGGACACACTGGCTTTTTATATAGCCAGAAGGTTTTTGAAACAATTATCGCTACACTCAGCGAAAGCACCACATCAATGCGTGCTTCACCTACTGCTTAATCGCCCCAGATTTGCTCTTTACCCTCTAGCCATTCTGTTACATTTTTAGAAGTAACTGACTTAGGGCGCTCTAGTGGTAAACCTAAAGCACGAGACCAGATACCCGCCGCTAAGACACCAAGCGCACGACTTACACCAAATAAAACAGTGTAATATTCAAACTCTTTCATTCCATAGTGAACAAGTAGTGCGCCCGAGTGAGCATCTACGTTAGGCCACGGATTTTTTACCTTACCCAATCCTTGTAGAATCGGAGGTACTGTTTCGAAAATCTTCCATACTGTATTAACCATAGGATCTTTAGGCATATGCTTTTTTGCAAACTCTTGTTGCGCACTAAATCTAGGATCTGTCTTACGAAGTACCGCGTGGCCGTAACCAGGAACCACTTTTCCATCAGCCAGAGTCTTTTTAACGTAATCAGCAATTTGCTCCGAACTTGGGTTGTCAGAACCTAGTGACTTTTGCATTTCAAAAATCCACTTAATAACTTCTTGGTTCGCTAGTCCATGTAGTGGGCCCGCTAAACCATTCATTCCCGCTGCAAAACAAAGATAAGGATCACTTAAAGCAGATCCCACTAAGTGAGTCGTGTGAGCTGAAACGTTACCACCCTCGTGGTCAGAGTGAATGGTTAAGTACATACGCATTAGCTCTGTAAAACCTTCACCTTCAAAACCCAATAAGTGAGCAAAGTTTGCTCCCCAATCTAAATTAGGATTTGAATCGATCTTTTTTCCACCTTTGTATTTACGGCGGTATACATAAGCCGCGATTTCTGGAAGACATGCAATCAAATCCATTGAGTCTTCATAAACATACGACCAATATTCTTTTTTATTAATTCCTTCAGCGTACTTTTTTGCAAATTGTGATTGCGTTTGTAATGCCATCACCCCAACTACAAACTGAGTCATCGGATGTGTTTCTACTGGTAAGGCATCTAATGTTTTATAGACGTGACTTGGAATTTTATTTCTTTTTGCCCAATCTTTTGAAAGTTCAGCAACATCTGCTTCTGTAGGTAGCTCACCAGTTAGTAGTAAGTAAAATAAACCCTCTGGGAGTGGCTCCGAACCACCTTTAGCTTTAGGAAGTTTTTGTTGCAATTCAGGGATTGTAAACCCACGAAAACGAATTCCTTCGTTTGCATCCAAAAGGGATGTTTCGTAGACCATGCCTGTAATTCCACGCATACCCTGAAAAATTTGTGAGAGCTGAACCTCACCAATTTTTTTAGTACCATGCGCTTTTAATATGTCTTTATTTTGTGCTGCTAGTTGATCGGCTTTTTGCTTGAAGAGATTTTTTAATTTTTCCATAGATTGTAGTTTAAAATAATTTGGTTGTAGGCTCAACAAAAAGGTCTAAAAACTAAGGCCCAGTAGGGCTTGTGCATTTGCGTTATCTAGTATTGTCACTGCAAGAGGCAGATTATGATCATATCCTTATCTATTTTACTTACTCACTACTAGACTAAAAATACGCAAATCCATGACAATAAAATCGATGCGTTGGTTCATAATTTGTCTCAAGCTGGGATACTTATCGCTCAAAGTACAATATAGAGCCAGTCCCCTGCATTATTGAAACTAGACTTGTGAACGCCTAAAACCTTTGAGAAAATAGTAAGTGACAGGGTAAGCGGTATAATAGGGGGATGCCTTCCATACCGTAAATGACAAAAGCGAATTTAAAGCATTGTTACTAAACTCAAGTTACGAGCCTATTAAGCTTGTCTCCTGGAAACGAGCTATCACTTTATATTTTCAAGAAAAAGTAGAGATTGTAGAAAATTACGATACTCATATTAATTCTAGCTCCTCTCAATTTGCTCTACCGTCTATCATTCGATTGAAAACATATGTAAAAAGAAAGACACGATTTGTAGCTCACTTTTCTAGATCCAATGTATTTAAGAGAGATGATCACACCTGCCAATATTGCTATAAAATTTTTGCTGAAAAAGATTTAACCCTAGATCATGTGGTACCGGTTTCACGCGGCGGTAAAAAAACATGGGAAAATATCGTCACTGCATGTAAAAGCTGTAACCAACGAAAAGCAAATAAAACTCCAAAAGAAGCTAATTTAAAAATAAAAAATGCTCCTGTTGCACCTAGATGGCAGCCTGAAATCTTTTACGAGAGGTTTAAATTAGCCTTTCCAGAGTCTTGGCGTCACTACCTTGGTGTTGTTTAAAGTCTATACGAAAACAAGAACATTTCGTTTTTTTTGATTTTTTCTTAACTTCATTCTTATTCAACCGATCTTTAGTCCAAGAGGATTAGAGTATGGAAAAGCCAAACGTATTGATTGTCAGTAAGCGCAATGCCGACGAAATACAAATCACACAAAAACTTCAAGTCATAGGAAAAATGAATACTCACACCTCTACTAGCGCCGAAGATGCCGCTAAAGAAATTAAAAACAATAATTATGACTTAGTAGTTTTTAATTTAAATAAATTTTCTGCAGACAAATTAGATATGGCTAAGCACTTAAGAGGCATGGGACACTACTTTCCATTAATGGCTGTTGCCAATGAAACAACATTTGATACTTTATTAAAAATTGAAACTTTACCTAACACTGTGCTTTTAGAAAAACCCTACGAAGACAAAGATATTGTTGGTTTAGCACAAAAACTAATTACTGGTAGCCCAGTAAATCAACGAATCTTTAGACGTTTTGTAACTAATCAGATGGCAAATGTAGAGGTTTTTCCCACGGGTGATGTCTTAGACTCTCACATCTTTAACCTTTCACGCGGTGGGGCTTATTTAGAAGTTGCTAATGAAGTGAGCCTAAATAAAGGCGACATCATTAAGGTAGATGTAAGATTACGTCAAATCAATAAACGTCACGGCTTTCACGCAAAAGTGATCTGGACTTCCGAAAAGGCGATCTGGAATAAAGGAAAAGCTGTAGGAATCGAGTTTTTAAAGTCAGAAAGTGTTTACGCTGAGATGCTAGCTGCGCTATAGTAGCAAGCATGACTAGTCTATATATTGAAGCAAGCACACCAATTACTATCGTACGATTTGAGGCTCCTTCCATCCGAAACAGTTTTGGCTTAGAGCAAGCCATTGAACTTAACGCCATTTTAAAACAAGAGCCAAAAGCCATTTTATTTTACTCTGGGCTAACCAACGCACTTTGCTCTGGTGGTAATTTAAAAGATTACTCTCAAAAAACGGATTCAGATTGCATTAAAACAAATCGAAAAATAAGAGATAGTTTAAAAGATTTGCAACAAGTTAATATACCAACACTCCTCGTCGTAGATGGCGACACCTTGGGTGGAGGTATTGAGCTTTTATCCTGTTTTGATCACGTTATCGCAGGTCCTAAATCCTTATTTGCCTTTTGGCAAAGAAAGATTGCCCTTTCATATGGTTGGGGCGGCGGAGAAAGATTATTACAAAGACTCTCAGCCCAAGATCTAAAACAAAAAAGCTTAAGCGCCGAAATGTTTGATGCTTACGAAGCCAAAAGGATTGGTTTGATCGATGAAGTTGTATCCAGTCACTTGCTACTAGAGCATGGGGTCTCTTGGTTACTACGCCAATTACAACTCCCACAAGAAAGTTTTTCTACACTAAAAAACTTCAGCACAAAGACAGAAGTCAAAAAATTTGAAAAACTCTGGGGAAACCCCAGTCATAAAAAGATTCTATCCGCGTTTATGAAACGCTAAGTGCTTTAGGCCATTTCGACAAATTCGCGGACTGCCTTTTGTATGCCACTAAATACTTTTGCTGGAGTGGTATCATACATATAAGCTGGGCTAGTGATAATTTTATTTTCTCTGTCTGTTACAAAATCATCTACTGCACACTCTACGTGATGTGCTCCTGTTTTTTCGATTTCGGCTATGGTTTCTTTATCATTGCCAATAGTGATTTCAATTTCATACTTTCCTAAAACCAGTGCCACAGTAGCAGGAGCAATACAAAATGCAGCGATCGGCTTGCTAGCTTGATGAAAATTAGTAAGCACACGTTTTACTTCACTATCTGCTTCGCCAACTCCACCTTTCATTGCAAAGTTAGATAGGTTTTTGGCTGCTCCAAAACCACCAGGGAATAAAACACCATCAAAATTATCTTCAACAAGTTTACTAAGAGGTAAGACTTGTCCTCTTGCAATTCTGGCCGCCTCAGTTAGGCATTGACGATGATTTGCGGTATCTTTTGCCGTGATGTGATCCACCTCAACCACACTTTTATCAATTGAAAAACAAGTGTATATGGCTTCGCATTGATCTAAAGCTATTAATGAACTAACGGCCTCAGTGATCTCACTACCATCCAAATACCCACAGCCTGATAGTACTACGGCTATTTTTCGTTGCATGCTTACCTCCTAGAGATAGAAGAAAGCTAACTGATTTGTGGGTTGGGATCAAGAACCAAACTGAAAATCTCTAACCTGTCTGCACTCGTGCACTGGCACAATGCGGATTTCACCCTCATCTATATTACCATTATGATTGTCATCAAAATGTTGCGGGATGGAGTGAGTAATACAACGGTTCATATACCTAGAAGTGAATGGAACATTTGTAGCCACTTCATAAATAAAATGCCGCTTAAACCTACTTCCATCATCCGAAATAAAGAGCTGATCAAACTGGTACTCTGTACCTGTAATAACACAAGGATCAAGGCCTCCGCAATTTTCTCTGTCTTTTACAGCTGGTGGCGGTGCTTTTGAAAAACGCTTTTTGGAAAAATTATGAAATGTCATTTTAATTCCAATTTCTTGGTATAAATCTTCTGTTAGATAACATATTTCTTGATCAATGGTACTATCTTGCGCTTCTGGCCCATCAGAACTTGGTAATTCTCCGCGAGCCACTTTAAATATCTGCGCTGCCTCTGAATTTTCAACAACTGGTAATAGCAACTGTCTTTCAAAATGAAAGACATCTTGCGTATCAAAATACTCTAGCTCTTCAAACATTTCATACCTGTTACACGGCACTGGCCCACCGCTAGTATTACAGGTTTCACGGTCCTCACTTAAAACTTGTAAGCGATGTGCTTCAACCACCTTAGAGTTTCCACTAAAATAAGCCACACTTTTTGCCGCAACCGAGGCTTCGCCTACTTTTAAATTTACTAATTGTGAGGCTTCTAATCGATAACAAACTGAGTTCAGTACCGCTTCACTTGAGGCGATTGGCCCGTCGTTTGTATCAATATCCTCCTTGCAGCTGGATCCCATAAATAGGCAAGCAAAGATGAGGAGGACAAGGTATCTGATCATATAGAATCCCATCCCCAAACCCACATTTGCAGGGGTAAAAATTCTTGCAACTTCTTTTGAGTTTCTTCATCAATACCTTTTATATCTTCAGCAAGTACTGGGCCTAATAGTAAGCTCGTCAAATCGTGTTCACTTTTGATCTCATAAACCTTATCACCAAATCCCATTTGGAATGTATTTCCCATCTGAACCAATTGAAAATCTGTAATCCCCTTATTGCCTCGCACATAGCGTAGTATTTTAGAAAACAAAGTCGTCGGATTTAGTATTTTAATCATCCCCAGAAACCCTTGGTGGGTATAAATCTCTTGCTCTTCTAATTTTCTAACAAGGTTTTGCGAATGCCCTGGGATGATCCAATGGATTTTTCTTTGCTGCTTTTCTTGGATATAGTTGAGCAGTTGAAAGAGAGGTTGTAAATTTCCTCCCCACTCGTGAATGTAAGAATCAAAGTCAGCCCCTTTACCCTCTATTGCATAAGCTACCAGTTGTTGGTTTGCATCCCATGCTGTGTAAATTCTAGAGTTTGGAATTTGCAG